>VXNZ01000014.1 GCA_009840355.1 Chloroflexota bacterium | reverse complement strand
CCCCCGCCCCCGCCGACCCGCACACCAGACCGCCCTCACCACGCCCCCCCCCATACGCCAATCTTAACTCCATCTCACGGCATCCGAGATATACGGGGAGGTGAAGACGTCGTATCCGTTCATGGATGTGTCCACCGTGTACCGCACACTGGGCGTCCTGAAACAGATGCGGCTGGTGTCGGAGACTGATATGGGCGGAGGCGAGTACCGATACGAGTGGATAAACCAAGTACGGCATCATCACCTTATCTGCCGCGCCTGCGACAAGGTGGTGCTGTTCGACCACAAGTACTGGGAGAACATCGGGGCGGACATAATGGCGGACTACGGCTTTCAACCGGACATCGATCACATCGCATTGTTCGGTGTCTGCCACGAATGCCTAGAGCGCGGGGACAGCGGATAGCGCCGCCATGCTTGCACTTACTGAACGACCGGCCGAGTACTCCGAATCTGCGCTCGCATCGCTGTGGAGTCGCGCGCATACTCTCGCCGATGCGCTGGTTACGGAAGGTGGCAGGCGTCTGCGTGTGATTTACCCCGGCAGGCAGAGCTCCGGCGCCGGTCCGGACTTCCGGGACGCGGTGCTTCTCAAAGAGGACGGCAGTACGCTAACCGGCGACATCGAACTGCACACGACTGCGCCGGGCTGGTACCACCATGGACACCAGTTTGACGCCAATTACAACGGCGTCGTCCTGCATGTGGTGTTCTCGCCCAAGGGACACACAGACACTCTCCTGCAGTCCGGTATAGACGTGCCGGTAGCCGCTCTCCAGACCGTCGCCTCAAGCTTGGAATCGGCGGACGATCATGCATCGCTCGGCATCCCCGCAATCGAAGAATTACGACAATCTGCCGATATTGGCGCGGCGCTCGATGCGTCGGGAGACGCACGATTTCTTGCCAAGAGCCACGGTTTTCGGCTGGAAATGCGCGAGCTTGGCGTTGACGAAACTCTGTATCAAGGCTTGATGGAAGCGCTTGGCTACTCCACGAATCGCAAGCCGTTCCTCGAACTCGCCCGGCGTGTGCCGTACAGCGCGCTTGCAGCATTGCGGGATGAGCCGCAATCTGTGCGGCTGCTCGCGTTGAAGGCGATGCTGTTTGGCGCATCCGGATTGATTCATCTCGTACAAGAGGTTGAAGAACGCGAGCAATTGAGCCGCATGCAAAAACGTCTGCCCAGAGTTAAACCGATTGCCAAGCGCGACTGGAATCTGTTCCGCGTGTGCCCTCCCAATCATCCGGTTCGCCGGATAACTGGCGCGGCACATCTACTTGACGCATGCCTTGATGTCGGGTTGACGGAAGCGTTCATTGCTTCGCTAGTCGATGGTGGAATCAGGCAATTGAATGCACGAATGGAACACCCGCCGTATATCGGCAAGGCACGCGCTCGTGACATTGTGGTAAATGTCGCGCTGCCGTGCTTGCACGCCTACGGCAATACTCGCGGCGACGACAGCCTCGCACAAGCGGCACTCGACGCATACACCAAAGCACCTAAGTTGCAGGACAACGAATTGACGCGCGAAATGCGCCGCCTTTGCGCCATCGATAAGGGTGTTAAATTGAACGCCCGCCGGCAGCAAGGGATGATTGGGTTGTATAAGGCGGCGGTGCGGGGAAGGGCAAAGTAATGTCTTAACCTCCAGACACAAGCCTTACGGACAGCGCTTTCAATTGCGGTATTGTTATCCTGTTTCCGAAAGTTGCTTCATAGGTGAGCAATCCTATGGACTCGCCTACAAACTCTATAATATCGTCTTCGAGAAGTCTTTGACCTTCATAGCCAGAGAGATAAACGACTTCATCGTCAAATATATCGCCTAGTCTGATACGCAAGTCGTACTTGTCTCTACCTTTTTCCACTACTTGAACCACTTCACCTCTGAAGTAGAAACTTTGGCCTTCGTATTGCTCACTGTTCCTAAACAATTCTCGGTATGAGATAGTCTGTGCGTCGGCTTTGAGTTCCTCAAAAGACCTTACAGGCATGGACGGATTTGATGCACGGGCGTCCCCAGAGTCATCGAAGCCCCCATCCAATGCCACTGCAACTATAAGTAGTAAAAGAGATATACCGCAGGCCGCTGCGCTCCATTTCAACACCTTCCATCGCTTGCGAGCAATGCCGATAACCAGCCCGACGATGGCCCCCACAAGTGCTGCTAGTACAACCAAGAAGCTGGTTAGGCCCAAAGCCATCCACATGATAAAAGCCCCCTCATGGTTTAGGATTCAGCGTCCGTTGCAGAGAGCTTTACCCACAGCGACCAATCAGGGGCGCGTTAACGCCTTCCCAAATCGCTGTGGGAAAAGAAATAGGGCATACAGACTTACGCCAACTTGGCGCAGTCTGAACGCTCTCTGCAACGGATTCAGGCTACCATGCGGGGGCGCATCCGCGCAATATGCCGACGCTTAAGCATGCTGCTGCCATTGTCCCGTACCCGTCGATATGACATACTTGACTGCGAGCACGATACGCAGTCACGTTGGCGGTTTACAAGGATTTTCTTCTGCGACGCATCGGCACAATCAGCCCTGACAAAATGCGCCAGCTCGATGTCGCAATGCTCTTCACTCTGGGCATGGAACATTGACTGAAACCATTGGCGAGAATAAGGAGCAACTAAGTGATACGAACCCTGGGAGACAAAACCCCCAAAATCCATCCCACGGCATTCATCAGCGAATTTGCTTATGTGATTGGCGATGTCGAGATTGGCGAAGGGTCGAGCGTTTGGCCTGGCGCCATCGTGCGCGCCGATATGGGCAAGATTGTCATCGGCAAGCACACGAATGTCCAGGACAATTCGGTCGTGCACGGCGACGCGGATGTGGAAATCGGCGACTATGTAACAATTGGGCACAAGGTCCTTTGCCACGCGAAGTATGTCGCCAACCGCGCAGTCATCGGCAATGGCGCGACTCTCAACGACGGAGTAGAAGTTGGTGAGTACAGCCTGATTGCGTCCGGCACGATGCTTGTGGACAACGTGAAGATTCCGCCGCGCTCGCTGGTGGTCGGCTCGCCGGGCAAGGTGCTTGGCGAGGTCGGCGAACGCCACCTCGCCAAGATGAAGTGGTACTGCGATGTTTATATGGAAAAGACCGCGAAGTACAAGGCGCAAGGAAACTTGGAGTAGTCAGTTATCAGTTTTCAGTTACCAGTATCTGTCCCGATGGAGGGACTGAAAACTGTCCACTGATGACTGACAACTAACTTACATCTTCTCTGGTGCGTCCATCACCATCAGGCCGAGGCAGCGCGCGAGCACAGTTCGGGCGGCATCTACGAGCTTCAGCCGCGCTTTGCTAATCGCCGCTTCGCCTTCGACGCCGGACACGACGCGGCAATTCTGGTAGAACCAGTGGAACGCGGTCGCCAAATCAGTGGCGTAGTGCGGCAGGTGGTGCGCTTCTAGGCTGCGCGACATCATGCCGATAAGCTCCGGCAGCTCCAGCATCTTGCGGATGAGCGCCAGTTCCGCATCGTGTGACAGCAGCGAAACATCGCCGTCCGCGTAATCTATGCCGCGCTCTTCCGCGAGACGCAGTATGCTGGCGATTCGCGCGTGCGCGTACTGGATGTAATAGACCGGGTTTTCCTGCGACTGCTCCTTCGCCAACTCAAGGTCAAACTCCATCTGGCTGTCCGCCGCCCGCGACAGGAAGAAGTAGCGGCAGGCGTCCGCGCCAACTTCGTCAATCACCTCGCGTAGGGTAATAATGTCGCCGGATCTCTTGGACAGCCGCACCGTCTCGCCGCCGCGCTTTAGGGTAACCAGCTGGTTTATAATCAGCGTGAGTTTGTCTTCAGGCATTCCCAGCGCGGCGACCAACGCCTTCATGAACAGCGCGTGCCCTTGATGGTCTGCGCCCCAGATGTTGATGACGCGGTTGAACTCTCGCTCGAAGAACTTGTTGTAGTGATATGCTACGTCTGACGCGAAGTATGTCGGTATGCCGTTGCTGCGCACCAGTACTTTGTCTTTGTCGTCGCCCAGCAGCGTGGATGCGAACCACACGGCGTCCTCATGCTCGGTTACGAACCCATTATCGCGCAACAAGTCCATAGAGCGCTCGTATTGGCCGTCAACGAAGAGCGTTCGCTCATTGAACCATTCGTCGAATTCGATGCGCAGCATAACGAGGTCTTCACGGATACGCGCCATGAATTTGGCGACGCCCAGCTCGCCGAGTTCCGTAAGCGCTTCGTCTTCCGGCGCGTCCAAGAACCGCTCGCCTTCTTCGTTATATATTTCGGCTGCGAGGTCAATCATATACTCGCCGCGATAGCCGTCTTCGTGCAGCTCGGCGTCGCGTCCGGCGCGCTGCAGATAGCGCGTGTGCAGCGTTCGCGCGAAGTGCCCGATCTGTGCGCCGGCGTCGTTGAAGTAGTATTCGCGCGTAATGTCGTAGCCGGCCGCCCTGAGTATGTTCGCGAGCGCGCTGCCAATGACACCGCCGCGCGCGTGCGAGATGAGCAGCGGCCCGACCGGGTTCGCACTGACAAACTCAATCTGCACGCTTTGCCCGCCGCCTGCGTCGATATTGCCGTAGTCAGCATCGTCCGCGCGGATCGCCTCGACTTGTGCCTGCAACCATTCATGATTGAGCGCGAAGTTGATGAAGCCCGGCCGTGCGACTGTGGCGGATTGCAGCAGTCCCTCGCCCTGTCCGCCGTTCGGCAGATGCGATGCCAGCCGTTCCGCTATCTCCAACGGATTCATTCGCATTGGACGCGCCAGCTTCAGGGGCAGGCTGGTGGCGAAATCGCCATGCTCCACATTTTGCGGCCGCTCTACCGCAATGTCTTCGACCTCGACTGATGGCAGTTCATCCGCGGCCTGAGCCGCGTCCAGCGCCTGCCTCACCACTTCGGCAATTCTATCTCTGACTATCACGCGATTCTCTCCAGTTTTGAGGTTCTTTCAACGATACCAAAGCGGTGCGGTGTGGGATAGTGATTTCGATGGACTGGTATGTCAGTATGTCAGTTTACCAGTTCTTTGGGTTCTTCAGACTTAGTCGCCTTGTTAACGTAGGACGACGCAAGGTGTTATTTTCTCCAGCGTTTTCTCTCCGATGCCGGGCACGTCGTCTAATTCGCTAATGCTCTTGAAGTCGCCCTGTTCGTTTCGGTAATCGATGATTGCCTGCGCTTTAACGTGTCCGATACCGCGTAGTGTTTTCAGATCGTCTAATCCGGCGGTGTTCACGTTCACGACTTTGTTGCAGGCGGCTGGTGAAACTGCATTTGCTGTTGTCGTAGATTCGGGCTGTGCCCGTTTCGGTGCTCGCCAGCCTGCGTCTCGGGCTTCTTGTTCCGTGCAGAACCATCTTTCGCCGGCGCTCGTGTCGATTTCGGCGTGGACGTACCAAGGGCTATCCGGCGTGTGGTAAACGCGCTCGCCGCTGTCCATATTGATGTTGCCCTTGACTTTGCAGTGCGCTGGCACAGGCGTATGCGTGGCGGTTGCAGTAGGTGCTGCTGTCGCTGTGAATGTCGCTGTCGCGGTGTTGGTGGGAGTGGAAATGGGAGTTGAAGTGTGCTGTATTGCCGTGGGTGTAGGTGTTGGGTTTATGGTGGCGGATGACAAAACTGTCGTAGTCGGAATTGTCGTAGATACCGTAGTTGGCGTACTTGTAATTGACGCAGCCGATTGGACGTGCGCGGTTGACAGCACGGCTGCTTCTGTCGGAGAGGTAACAGGAATTGCGGTAAATACTGGCGTACTTACATGCGCGGGTGTAGATGTTGCGACCATGGTCGGAGTGGCAGCCGGTGTCGCCGTTCTCGTCGGTGTGTGGGGTGGCGTCAATGTTGGCGAAGGCGCCGGTGTTGCCGTGAGTATTGGCAGGGGGACGGGCGTTGATGTGTGCGTGATCGCTGTTGATACAGGTGAGGTGCTTGCTGACAACGCCGCCGGTGCCGTGGTTGGCGTTGGTGGCTGCAAGTCTCGAATGAGTATCGGCGCAGGCGGCGTTGCTGTGTTCGGTGGAACGCGTACGACTGTTGCGGTTGCCGCTTGCGCATCTGACATTGCCGGTATGGTAGGTAGGGCGATGAACTGGTTTGCCGGCGGCGTGGTGTTGCACGCTGCCAACCCGATACAGGAGAAGAGAATCACAGCCGTAACTAGGATGTAATTCTCTACACCATTAAGTATCGAGTGAAGCAACTGACGCTCTATTACGGCGCGACCGATATTGCGGGCGTGTCTGCGCTGCGCTCGGCGATTTTGCCGATGACGGCGCGGGTCTGCACACCGGCGTCTGACAGCGCGACGAGCAGCGCGTCTAGCTTTGCGGGCGCTACTGCCATTAGCAGGCCTCCGGATGTCTGCGCGTCCGCAAGCAGTATTTGCGTCTGCTCGGAGATGTCGTCGGGCCAATCCACGACGCCTCCCAACGATTCCAGATTGCGGTGCGTGCCGCCGGGGGCTATACCCATTTCCAATAGTTCGGTGACGCCTTCGATTACCGGCACGTCGCTCACATTCACTTGCGCGCCGACCCCACTGCCTTCTGTGATTAGGCGCAGGTGTCCCAGTAGCCCGAAGCCGGTGATGTCCACACAGGCGTTTACGCCCACGCTCATCATCGCCTCGGACGCCTTGCGATTCAACTCGCCCATCACGCCGACCGCTCGTTCCAGAGTATCCGCGCTGACGCGCTCTTGCTTGCCCGCCGTGGTGATGATGCCGGTGCCAATCGGTTTGGTCAGCACGAGCGCGTCGCCCGGTTGCGCGCCCGCGTTGGTAACTTGCTCTCCCGGGCACACCACGCCGGTTACCGACATGCCGTACTTCGGCTCGGCGTCGTCAACGGTGTGCCCGCCGACGATGAGCACGCCGGCTTCTTCCGCCTTTGACGCGCCGCCACGCAGTATCTCGCCCAAGATTTCGTGCGGCAGATCAACGGGGAATCCCACGATGTTCAGCGCGATGATTGGCTTGCCACCCATGGCGTAAACATCGCTCAGCGCGTTTGTCGCCGCAATCTCGCCGAACTTGAATGGGTCGTCCACAATTGGTGGGAAAAAGTCCACCGTGGAAACGATAGCCATGTCGTCACGCATCTTGTACACGGCGGCGTCATCGCCAGTAGAGATGCCCACGAGCAGGTTAGGGTCGGTTATCGACGGTAGCTGACGCAGCACCTGCGCCAGGTCCTTAGGACTGAACTTCGACGCTCAACCGGCGCAGCTCGCCAACTCGGTCAGCCGCACTTCTTCCCGTGTCTGTGTCATTTTGCTCTCCCTGTTAGTTCCGTAATTCTGTCTTCTGGATGTCTGCTGTCTCATTACCTGATAGCAGTGCTTGAGATGTCTCAAGTGCCGTGCCTGCGTCAAAAAGCGCAAATCCTGCCATTCTCACCTGATTGAACCAGTATCAGTTTCAGGTTACCATTAGGTCTCTATCATAACACCATAAGCAAGCGCATTACGCAATGCAGGAGGGACTTATGGCAGACTATGCGATCACGGTGGGAAATGTGGAGATGCTGGCACTCACGGACGGGCAGGGTGACATGCAGCCGCTCGATGTGTTTCGCGCAAGCACGCTCGAACAGTGGCAGTCTGAGTATCCGGACTTGCTGGACGGCGAGCTGATACATCCGCGATTCGGCACAACCGCCGTGCGCTCCGGCGGCAAGCTTATCGTGGTGGATACAGGACTGAACGCGCCCGGTTGCACATTGATGAGCGATATGCGCGAGAAAGGTATCGATCCCGCCGCTGTTGACCTTGTGGTACTGACGCACTTGCACCCTGACCATATCGGTTGGAATCTCACGGACGGCAAGCCGACATTCCCCAATGCCCGATACATAGCAACTCAAGCCGACTGGGATTATTGGACATCGCCCGAAGTCATAGATTCAGCAGAACACATCAAAGAGCAGGCGCTTCCATTGAAGGATTTGAATGTCATTGACCTCATCGGCAGCGACGATTACAGCATTACGGACGAATTGACGGCAGTGGGAACGCCTGGGCACACTCCGGGGCACATATCAATCGTCATATCGTCCGGCAGCGAGCGTGCGTACATTCTAGGCGATGTGGCGCATAGCCCGGCACAGGCGCATTATACAGACTGGAGCCCTGTGTTCGATGTGGATCCCGAAGTGTCGCGCCGTACCCGCCACACAGTGATGGACATGCTCGAATCGGAAGGAACGCTGGTATCCGCAGGGCACTTCCCCGGTAACGGGTTCGGGCATTTCGTGCACGAAGGCGGACGGCGCGTCTGGCAAGGCATCTAGTGCATTCAAGGCAAGGCGGGTGGACAGGTAGATGTTCTCACAGGAAGTTTCGGATTTTGTAGCAAACCGTCGTGTCGCCCGCCTCGCAACTGCGGATGCGGGCGGCGCGCCGTACGCTGTGCCGATTTGCTTTGCATTCGACGGCGCCCGCATCTATTCAGCGATCGACCTGAAACCAAAGCGTGTGGGCGGCAGGGCGCTCAAGCGCATTCGCAACATCCTGGAAAACCCTCAAGTCGCCATCGTCATAGACGACTACTCGGAAGATTGGAGCGAACTCGCGTATGTGATGATACGCGGCAGGGCGGATATAATCAGCGAAGAGGGCGAAGAACGCGAGCGAGCGGAGAAGCTGCTAAGGAAGAAATATCCGCAGTACGAGGTAATGCTGCAACCCGGCTGTGCCATCATCCGCATAGCGCCGGAGCGGGTAGTGAGTTGGGGCGCAATACAACGAGCGCGAATTTCAAGAGACTGAATCGCCGCTCATATTGTCCCTTTCCTCTGGGGAAAGAATAGGAGCAAGGCATTCATACGCGCACATCCATCAGTCATACTTGGAATCGCCAGGCATTAGTAAGGCGATGCCAATGACGCTAGAGTTGCAATAGACTTAGCAGGGAACTTAAAAATAGTCCAGCCACGCTCGCTTGAAGACGCCGAAACGTGTCGTGCCTTGACCGGGTGGCGCTTCGATGCTGACTAGCTCCCAGCCCTTGTCGCCCATGCTGTTGAGAAGCTGCAGCGCGTAGTTCTGCTTGTCGTCTTCCGCGATCGATTCGAGCCTTATCACCTCGTATTCCCACGATGGCAAGCCCGGCGGCAGCTCGTACTCTTCGGCGAAGTCCAACTCCGCCAGTTCGTCTGCGCTCACATCCGCCCAGCTGTCGTTTGGAATAGGTTCGTTGCAATCCGCACACACAATGCCGTCGCCAAAGTCGTATGCCCCGCACTCAGGGCAGAAGTAAATCTTCATAGTCGGGAGGTACCCCCTGCGGATTTATCAATAATCGGGGATAGTTTGCTGCGTTTGCGGCTGGCTCAGATAGCACTTCGGGCCGGTTGCGCACGCGCTTACCCACAATTATAGTTGAGCGTGAAACAATTCACAAGATTCAGTTTCGGCTGCGGCAGCGGGTTTCCCGCACTTGCCAATTCCTAGTGTGGAGGCAGTCTAGTCTGAGGAGGACCCTGGCGAAGGCATTGTCGGCAATCGCCACATACCGCGCATTGCGATAATCGCCACGATCGCGAGCAAGCCTGTGGCAGAGAAAGTCAGCCCCCACTTCAAAGATTCGGGCGACACATCTAGCACCGCTCCCGCGAGCACCGGTCCCACGACGCCGCCCATGAAACCGACGAAGGAATGCACTGCCATTGTAGAGCCTAGCCGCGTCGGTTCTGCAACTTCGGTTACTGCCGTCGAATAGATCGCCGAGTCCGCGGCAATCGCCCAGCCTAATACTATCGATACGCCGATTATCAGCGGCAAGGGCAGACCTACCATCCAGCCGACCGCCACCGCGCACACGCCGCTCAGCACGAAAATCACGGACGCGGACGCCGCTCTGCCGAATCGATCGGACATCGTGCCGCCCATCACAGGCCCGATTGCACCGCTTGCCATTGCGAGTCCGCCGATAGTCGCGGCACCTACTGCTGCGTTCAGTTCGTCCTCGCCGCGCGCGATGAGAGCCGCTGCCAAGAGCGCGGGCAGCCAGACGCGCACGATGTACAGCTCCGCCGCGTGCAACGAATAACCCGTGATGTATATCCGCGCCGCCTTGTTCTTGAGCACGGATATGTCCAGCCTGCCGGTTGAACCGCTCACCGACTGTGACTTGTGATTGCGCAGCACGAGAAACGCCATGACCACGCTCGCGCCGCTTGCAGCTGACATTATCAGGTAAGCGTCTCGCCATTCGAACCACGCCAGCAATATGCCGGTCAGCGTGAGCGATACGCTGTTGGACGCGTAGAAGAATGTTACGAATGTGCCGACTGCGAAGCCTCGACCTCTATGGGCGAACCGCTCTGCGACTATGCGCATGCCGGGATTGTACACGCCGACCAGGCCAAGCCCCGCGAGTGCGCGAAGTATTGATGCGGTAATTGCGTCGTTGGCGACCAGCGGGAACAACACATTCGCGACGACTGAGATCGATGTGGACGCGACGAACACGCGCTTTGAGCCGAGTCTGTCCGTCAGCGGTACCACGACCAGCGCGGACACTGCGAATCCGGCCAGATATGCGGAAAATATCGCGCCTGCTTGCGTGTTGTTGAGGCTCCACTCCTCTTGAATGATGGGCAGCGCGGCGACATAGCTGGAAAAGGGGAAGAGCAGCACGAACAACATCGTGGACATGGCGAGCAGCCAGCCGATGCTTCCTAGTTCTATGCCGAATACGCGGATTTCAAGCAGCGAAGCCCGCACCTGTCGTGATCGCACGCTGCCTCCTCGCGCAGAATTCCGCTATGCCACCATGCCACTGCGTCGCTGACACGAAGTCTCAGACATGGCGACAATATCAGTAAGCCGCTTGGGCGCGTGTCGAAATTCCGTGCCCGTTGTCGAACGATGAATACTAGCACGCGCCGCCATGTTTCTTCTGACACCCAACTGATGCGCCGCCATCTGGCTAGGCTAACGCAGCAGCGCCAGCAGCTCCTTGGCACGCGCGGCGAGCGCTTCGTCATTGGTCAATTCCAGCGTGCGCTCGATGTCGGAGATACCGCGCTCCGTATCGCCGGCGAGCAGGTGCACCTGCGCCCTCAAGTAATACAGCCGCGCCGCATCTGCCTCTATCTCAAGCGCTGACGATAGGTCGCCAAGCGCAGCATCTAAGTCTTCCAGCGCGAAATAGACACGAGCACGGTTGTAGTATGCGTCGGTGAAATCGGGGGCGAGTTGCAATGCCTTTGTAAGATTGGTTACGGCATCATCGCTTCTGCCTCTGTCGATGTAGATCAGACCGCGATAATAATACGCCTCCGCGACTTCCGGATTCAGGCGAAGTGCCGAGTTTAGGTCTGATATGGTGTTCGATTCATCGCCGAATTCGTAGTACACGGACGCGCGCGCCGCGTACGCTTCAGCGTAGCGCGGATTTAGCCGCAGCGCCTCGTTGAACTCGCGGAGGGCATTTTGCAACTGGCGGTCTTCGCGCAACTCCACCCCGCGCGTGTACGCCGCCTCCGCTTCCAGCGCTTCCACCGCCGGGGAACTATCTGCGCACGCCGTTGTCATTGCCAACGCTGTTGCCGCCAATGCCAGAGCGACGATTAGCGGTAGCGACGATGGACGCATACTTCGTTGACGCATCGCAAAATACCTATAACCGCCTATCGTATCAGCTCTCGTCGATAATCCATTGTGCGACTCGCTCTGCGATCATGATTGTCGTGGCGTTCGTGTTGGCGCGCACTACATCGGGCATGACAGACGCATCCACCACACGCAGCCCGTCGATGCCATATACACGGCAGTATTGGTCCACCACCGCCATATCATCGGACGCAGGACCCATCTTGCAGGTGCCGGATGAGTGATGCTGCGTGCCGACATTTGCCAGCAGCCATGCGTCGAGCGTGTCGTCGTCTTGCAGCTCTTCGTCGGAAGGTGTCAGGCGTTCTACGAGTATGTCCGCGTACTCAGGACTTTGGGCGATTTCAACGCACTGCCGCACCGCGCCGCGCATGCGCTCCTTGTCCCATGCGTCGCTCAGGTAGTTGTAGTCCAGCAGCGGCTGCTGATTGGGGTCTGCCGACGCGAGCCGTAGCGTCCCTGCCGTTACCGCTTTTTGCAGCGCTACGCTAAAGCCGGTGAATGTGCCATCATCAGTGAGTTGCACATTCGATGGTCTGTGTTCGCTTGTCAAGAGGATGGGAGACATTTGCATATCGTTCCGATGTATGGAGTTCGGCGTTGTGTAGCGCATCCCAACCTGAATGGACGGCGTGTTGATGTCCGCCAGTTCCAATGTGGTGCTATAAGGGATGAATGTGGAGGGATGATCACGCAGGTTCTGTCCCACGCCGGGCAGGTCATGCAGGGGTTCTATGCCCACCTCTTTGATGTGCTCGACGGGGCCTATTCCCGACAACATCAGCGTCTGCGGCGAGTTTATCGCACCGCCGCTCAGTATAATTTCGTCAGCGTACACGCTGAACGCCTCGCCGCCGCTTTCGGCTTGCACGCCCACCGCGCGCTTGCCCTCGAAGAGTATCCGATGAACCATCACATTGCCGCGAATCGTCAGATTGAGCTTGTGCCGCACCTGCGACAGATATGTCAGCGCCGTGCTCATCCGCACACCGTCGATGTTGTTGAGCGGACGCGGACCGACCCCGGTAGATTCCGGGTGATTCTGGTCCATCGTCTCAGGGAAGCCCGCATTGACGCATGCCGCCCAGAACGCCTTTGCGCTTGGGTTCACATCTTCGCGCTCATATCGCCTGACGGGTATCGGTCCGTCAGAGCCGTGAAAGTCGTCCCCGCCAAATGTCAGGTCGGTTTCACTCTTGTTGAAGTAGGGCAAGCAGTTCACAAAGGACCATTCGCCATTGCCGAGTTCCGCCCACTCGTCATAGTCTTCCGGGATGCCGCGAAAGAACACTTGCCCGTTAATCGCGCTTGAGCCGCCCGTAACCTTGCCGCGCGGCACGATGAACGGTTCGCGCCCCGGCGTCGCGCTCGCTTCGTAGTTCCAGCTGTGCGCGTCCGGGCCGTAGGCTGAATGCCATGGATTGTTACCTTGCTTGACGCTGTCCGGCAGGTGTTCAATATCCACATAGTCCGGACCCGCCTCCAACAACAATACCGAGCGGTCGGTGCTCTCAGTAATGCGAGTCGCCAAGACCGAACCCGCCGAGCCCGCGCCGATGATGATGTAATCGTACTTCACGCCAAACCTCCTGTGATGTGAGAATGCTGTCAAACAGCCACTTCATTTTCGATTTTCGCGATTATACACGATGGCAGCCCTTTGTTCGCCACTGAACCCATATACAAGCAGAGTAGGGCGGCATTGCGCCATACGCTTAACTGTTGCCCTGCCAATCCCGCAGCATCCGGTAGTCGTTTGGGAATGGCAATGGCGGCAGGTCGTCAAGAGGGAATGTGCGCACGTCGAGCGCGTCGTGCCCGATTGCCACCGCGCCGCCAACGATATGCGCCGAATACACGACCAGCACGACTGGGTAGCCATCCAGCGAGTACACACCGATGAGCCTGTCCAGCGCGACATCCAGCCCGGTCTCTTCCTTTACTTCGCGTACTGCCGCCGCTTCCACGACCTCGCCTCTATCGACATAGCCGGATGGGAACGCCCATTTGCCATACTCCGGCTCGACACCGCGCTTGACCATCACAAGCCCGTCGCCGTCCACCACTATCGCCACCGCAGCGACTTTCGGGTCCAGGAAGATGATATTGCCGCAGTTGTCGCATTGCGGCCGCATTCGCCCTTCGATGAAGCGCTCCGACAACGGCGCGCCACACCTATTACAGAAGTTGAACTCGCCCGGCATGCTTTATCCTCTTCGAATCGGTATAAACGCGCTTGCTGACCGCCTGTACTAGCCAGTCTTACGGTTTGATTTTAGATTTGCGAATCTCGCAGCATCTTATCACTTCAGCGCCGACTACTGACAACGGCCGCCGCGCAAGGCTATAATGTGCACGGCAAGGGTAACTTCACGTTCGTGCGCACGGGCGGCACGGAGTCACAGATTCGAGTAATGGGGAGATTAGAAAGAATGCGAACGAATACTGCAAAGCACAAGCTAGAGCGCGGAGAACCGACCATATGTATATCCGGGCTGAATTCCACGCACATCATAGACTTTCTCGGGCAGTTCGGATTTGACGCGATCTGGATCGAAGCCGAGCATGGGCCGAACGACTTCGCGGACATTCCGGACCTCACGCGCGCCTGCGACCTGTGGGATATGACGTCGGTCGTGCGCGTGAACCGCAACAATGCCGGCATCATCTACCGCACCTTCGATGTGGGCGCGCAGGGCATCGTCGTGCCACATGTCGATACGGCCGAAGATGCGCGCGCGGTCGTGGACGCCGCCAAGTTCGCTCCGGTAGGGCACCGCGGCATGTTCGGCAGTAGGCAAGGCTACGGAGACCCGGACTACATCTACAAGGCGAACGATGAGACGCTTGTCATCGTGCTCATCGAGGACATCAAGGCGGTCAACAATCTCGACGAGATTCTGACAGTGGACAACATTGATGTCTTTTTCGTCGCGCCAAGCGACCTCGCGCAGTCGATGGGACACCTTGGCGGCATCGACCATCCGGAAGTAACGGCGACGATTGACGGCGCTCTGCAGAAGATTGTCGCGTCCGGGCGCACTGCCGGTTCGCTCGTAACTGACGACAATGTGGAGCATTATCTCGGGCTGGGCGTCAAGTTCATGATGACCGGCTGGCAGGCGTGGGTCGGCAGCGGCGCGGCGGCGTTCAAGGCAAAAGTAGCCGCAGCATCCGAATAGCCGTAGGTCCGGCGTGTCGAACATCGCCAATATACTGGAGGCGCAGCTTGACACAATCTCGCTGCGCCAATTGTCTGCCATAGGGGCGGTCGCTTATTCGCACGGTGTCGAAGCCTACCTCGTCGGCGGAGCGGTCCGCGATGCGCTGCTGGGATTGCCCGTCCACGACATCGACATCACTGTCGTACGATTGACTTCATTTATTGCGCAGAACATGGCAGACGCACTAGGCGGTGTGGTCGTCGCCCGGTCGCAATTCAACACATTCGCTGTTGAAGAATCCGGCAGGCGCCTAGACTTAGCGATGGCGCGCCAGGAGACATATCAGCAGCCGGGTGCGCTGCCCACCGTATCGCCCGGCACATTGCGCCAAGAATTAGAGCGGCGCGACTTCGCCGTCAATGCGATGGCGGTCTCGCTGGACGCGGAAAGTTGGGGCGAACTGCACGATCCGCTGCACGGCATGGATGACCTACGGGATGGTGTCATCCGCGTGCTGCGCGATGACAGTTTTGCGGACGACGCCACGCGCATATTAAGGGCGGCACGTTATGCTGTGCGGCTCGGCTTCAGGCTCGACGCAAATACCGAGCAGCTTGCAATGCGGGACACCGCATATATAGGCACGATTTCCGGCGCGAGACTGCGCGACGAATTCCTGCGAACGCTGCGTGAGAACAGGGTAGTATCGATACTCGAAATGCTGCACAGTCTCGGTGCGTTGCAAGCCATCAATCGCGGCATAACGCTCGACGCCAGCACCCTGGAAGCCCTGCGCCGCGCCGCCGCCGGCGACTATGCCGACAAGCCCGCGCTGCTGTTGTCCATTCTCGCTTATGACCTTGCCGTTGCCGACAAAGCCGCCTTCATTCAGCGACTGCGCTTGCCCTCACGCTTGGCACAGATAATGACAGACACCGGCTTGGCAAAATCCCGCCTCCGGCACGACTCATCGATCGATGTGTTCAGCCGCAGCGAGATTTACGCGCGGCTGAACACGCTGCACGAGACGGCGATACTAGGCTGCTCTCTGCGCGAAGAGAACGGCATTGTTGGGCGTCGACTGACGCTCTATCAGGACGAGCTGCGACATATCAAGCCTGTCCTGAACGGCGACGACCTAGTCGCGCTTGGCGTACCCCAGGGTCCCCGTATCGGCGAACTGCTTCACGACCTGCTGGAAGCCCGCCTAGACGGACAGGTGAAGACGCGCCAAGACGAGATAGACTTCATCCAATCCTGTCTATCCTGCCCAACATACCCATCGTGCTAACCCTACCCCACAGACACGCCGCCTGCGGATAGGCCTGGTTCGGTCATGCCGCTTGGGTCTAGGGTGTCGTCTAGTTCCTCGGAGGATAGGTCGGTCATTTCGATGGCGACTTCCTTGACGGTCTTGCCGGTTGCCTGCGCTTCTTTGGCGATAGCGGCGGATGCGTCGTAGCCGATGTGCGGCACGAGCGTGGTCACGATGGCGAGTCCGCGCTCAACCATGTCAGGTCCTGCGCTGGTCGCCTTCAAGCCGCGAATGCACTGCTCGTCGAGGTTTCGCGCTGCCGCCGCGAGCAAGTCTATAGACTGCAGCAGATTGTAAGCGCAGACCGGCATCATCACATTTATCTCGAAATTGCCGGACTGCCCGCCCACGGCGATTGCCGCGTCGTTGCCGATTACATGCGCCGCCACCTGACACACGGATTCCGGTATCACAGGGTTCACTTTGCCAGGCATAATCGAGCTTCCCGGCTGCACTTCGGGCAGTTCAATCTCGCCGATGCCGCCGCGCGGACCTGAGCCAAGCCAGCGAATGTCATTGCAGATTTTCATCAGGCTGACGGCGACCGTCTTCAACGAACCGCTCGCTTCCACCACATTGTCCAGCGTGCTCTGCGACTGGAAGTGATTCGTCGTCTCGCGCACTTCCACGCCCAGCATATCCGACAACCGAGCGCACACACGACCGGCGAAATCCGGATGCGTGTTGACGCCCGTGCCAACTGCGGTACCACCTAGCGCGACTTCGCCCAACTCCCGTTCGGCGTGACGCAGCCGTTCGATGCCGCGCTCTATCTGCCCGGCGTATCCGCGGAATTCCTGCCCTAGGCGAACGGGAGTGGCGTCTTGCAGGTGTGTGCGGCCCGTCTTTATCACGGGCATGAACTCTTCTGCTTTCTGCTCCAGCCCTTCCTGCAATTGCTGCATCGCGGGGATGAGGTCGTCGTGGATAGTAAGCAGCGCAGAGAGGTGTATTGCTGTCGGTATCACATCGTTAGACGACTGTCCGATGTTCACATGGTCGTTGGGGTGAACGGGCGAGCGCGAGCCGATTACCCCGCCCATCAGCTCGATGGCGCGGTTCGAAATGACTTCGTTCACGTTCATGTTCGTGGATGTGCCGCTGCCGGTCTGAAATATGTCCACCACGAACTGATCATCCAAGTCGCCGTCCATGACTTCCTGCGCAGCCTGCGTAATGCCATCGGCAAGTGCGTCCTCCAACAAACCTAGTTCGGCGTTCACTTGCGCCGCGGTCTGCTTGACTAAGCCAAGCGCGCCGATGAACGAGCGCGGAAATCGCAGGTCGCTGATGGGGAAATTCAGCACCGCGCGCATCGTGTTCGCGCCGTAGTATGCCTCCGCCGGTACCTGAAACTCGCCCATAGAGTCCCGTTCACTTCGATATTTCTGCTCTGACACTATCGTCTCCTATTTGCCAATCTTGCTCTGAATTTTGTCGGTATTGTTCTGGTCGGACAGCGAGTAATCTTGCCCAACTCGACTGTCCATGCAGTCCAAGATTTCGTTGTCAGTCAACGCCAAATACTTGTGAGACGAACGCCACCACTTCGTCAGCAACTTCCCATTCGCGTCCGGCTAGGCTGTGGTCGCCGCCTTCAACCTCGCGGAATTGCACAGGCTCGCGAACGCCGTCCAACGCGCGCTGCAATCTTACGGATGATACCAGACGGTCGTGCTCGCCCACGACGAACAACTTCGGGCGCTTGTCCTTTACGATGCGCGATTCTTCAACGGTGGACAGTGGTGGCGCGATGAGTGCGAGTGCGTGAGCCGACTTGAAGTGCCGCAACCCGCGCAGTATCGCGCCTGCGCCGAATGAGTAGCCGCAGAGCGCCATTCGTTTACGGTCAACGCCCCGCCAGCGGCGTATGATATTCAACGCTGCCTTGATGTCCTCGTGAGTAGAATCGCCGTTCTCGAAGTCTCCTTCACTGCCTTCAACGCCACGAAAGTTGAATCGGAAGCTGGCGAATCCCGCTTCGCTCGCCGCGCGGCAGACGCTGGCAACCACAGGACTGTCCATATTGCCGCCAAGCAACGGGTGCGGGTGGCACATCACTATTGCCGGGTACGGCTGCGGCAACTCTTTGGGAATTGCGAGCACGCCTTCTAGCGTTACACGCTTGCTGCTGAAGGAGATGGCGGTCTGCCGCATCAAAGCTGCTGCCCCCGCTCTGCGACAAGCCAATTCTCGAAGAAATCGGTCGTCAACTGCACAACTTCTGCGACATGCCCGCCGAAAAAGTGGTCCGCCCCGCGTATGACCTCGACATCTTTCGGGTCGGTGAAACGCCGCGCCATGAACCTAAATTGCTGCGCTGGAAAATCGTGGTCGTGCTCGCCTAGCATCAGCAGCTTGGGCAGCAGGAGTTCCTGTGCGCTCATCTCATTGAACACACGCGACGGGCAGGCGATGCTGACCAGCGCCTGCGCGATATTGCTGCGCGCGGCGGCTGCGATTGCGACCGCAGCGCCGAACGAATATCCGGCGATACCTAGCCGGCTGGCGTCGATGCCGTCGCTGACCGCCATGTAGTTCATCGCTTCTACCGCGTCTTCGATCTCGCCGTAGCCGCCGTCGTACGCGCCTTCGCTCATTTGCACGCCGCGAAAGTTGAAACGTAATGCGGCAATGCCGATTTCCGGAAGCGCATGCGCCAATGTCGCAACGATCACGTTGTACATATCGCCGCCGTACTGCGGGTGCGGGTGGCATATCACCACGCCGGGGAATCGCCCTTCGCCATCAGGCAGATGCAGCGTGCCTTCTATCGCCAATTCTCCGCTTGGGAACATTAAATCGTGCTGAGTTGCCGCCATATTATTCGCAAGTCCTCATTGAAATTTTGCATCTAAAGTTTAGGGGAATACGGCGGTATTTGACAAGCGCGGCGGGCAAATTTGCATCGATAGACCGAACAAGCAGGATGCACACGGAGTAGCGCTATCTGCTAGAATTGACGGAAAACAGACGGGAGAGGAGAGCCCAAGTGAGAGAAGTTGACCTTCGCAGCGACACAGTAACCCATCCTTCACCAGAAATGCGCCGTGCGATGGCGGAAGCCGAACTCGGCGACGATGTTTTTGGGGATGACCCGACGCTTAATCGCCTGGAAGCGATGGCGGCGGAGCGGCTAGGCAAAGAGGCGGCGGTTTTCGTCGCGAGCGGCACTATGGGCAATCTCGTGTCCGTTCTCGCGCACGCCGGTCGCGGCGACGAGATAATTCTCGGAGACAAAGCGCACATCTTCCGCAGCGAAGCCGGCGGCGCTTCCGCACTAGGTGGCGTGGCATACTTCCCGCTGCCCAACGACCATCGCGGTATGCTCGACCTCGACCGGCTTGAAGCCGCTATTAAGCCACCGAACGAGCATTTCACTCGCACGGCGCTGATCGCCCTTGAGAATACGCAGAACGCCTGCGGTGGCGCGCCGTTGACCGCAGACGACACGAAGTCCGTAGCGGACATCGCGCACAGGCACGGCATCCCACTGCATCTTGATGGCGCGCGCATTTTCAACGCGGCGGTGGCACTGGAGACGCCGGTTACTGAGCTAGTGAAGCACGCGGACAGCGTGAGTTTCTGCCTTTCCAAGGGCTTAAGCTGCCCAATAGGATCTGTCGTCTGCGGCAGCGAAGAATTCGTGCGGGAGGCGCGAAAGTGGCGCAAGATGGTCGGCGGTGGAATGCGGCAAGTCGGCGTCATCGCAGCCGCCGGTATTGTCGCGCTGGACAACATGGTTGAGCGTCTCAACGACGACCACGCGAACGCGCGCAGACTGGCCCAGGGCTTGGCGCAGATACCCGGCATTGACATCGACCCGGACGCGCTGCCCACGAATCTCGTGTTCTTCACCATCACGGACGGCGACCCGGCGCTGATACAGCAGGAAATCAACAGACACGGTGTCAAGGGCGGTATGCCAACACCAAATTGGCGGTTCGTAACACACTACGGCATCGACTCAGACGACATTGATTACACCATCGAAGTGATGGACGCCGCCTGTCGCAAGTACGCGACGGCATAGTGCCGATTTCGACTCAGCGAACTCAACCCAATTGAATACCTTGAGGCAGACTATACACATTCGTCTGCCTCTTTCTTTCTATGTTTCTAATACTGCACAACGCAAGACTTCGCCTGCTGTGGTCAAGTTCGGTCGTCAGCGAGATGGGCGTTATGTTCCACATCACGGCGCACGGCTGGCTCACGCTCACGGTGACAGACTCTGCCTTCTGGGTTGGCGCGTCCGCGGGCGTGGCCGGTACTAGCATCCTCGTATTCAGCACGGTGTCCGGCGTGCTTGCGGACAGGCTCAACCGCAAGTATCTCGTGCTGATGACGCTAATCTTGCAGGCAAGTGTTGGTGCGGGATTGGCGACGCTGATATTCACTGAGCGGATTGAGTTGTGGCACATTCTTCTCGCATCGTCCATAGAAGGCGCGATGGTGTCCATCCGCGTACCGTCGAGATTGGCACTGATGATGGATGTCGCCGGACGGCCAAATGTGCAGAACGCCACCGCCGCGAACTTCGCTGCGATGACTGGCACGGGCATCGTCATCCCACCGATTGCCGGACTGCTGATAGAGCATCACGGCATCGGATGGTCGTATGCTGCGATGAGCAGCGCATTCATTCTGTCCTCAATCATGCTGTCGTTCCTGACGGGCGTAACTGGAGCGTCGCGCAAGGGCGTGGCATCGCCGCTGCAAGACTTTAAGGAAGGCGTGATATACGTCTTCACCACGCCGTCGGTCAGGCTGCTCATACTATTGATGCTGACATCGGAAATCTTCGGGTGGGCGCATGAGGCGATGATCCCTGTGATGGCGCGCGAGGTCTTGGATACGGGACCTTCCGGCGTGGGCTACCTGTTCGCGTCAGGAAGCGCGGGAGCGCTTATATCGGCGCTTGTGCTGTCGATGGTGGGCGACATTCGCAGGAAGGGTATAGCGCTCGCCGGCGGCTACATCGGCTTCGGCACATTCCTGATTATGTTCGCGCTGTCGAAGACACCGGTCCTGTCATTCGTGCTTCTTGCGGCATCCTGGGCGAGTGTCGCGATGTATGAAACGATGCTCAGCACGCTATTGCAGACCAGCGTACCTAACGAGATGAGAGGCAGGGTGCTTAGCTTTCAGACATTCACATGGGGACTCAGCGGGCTGTCCGGATTTCAGGTTGGCGCGATTGCTGCGCTGCTCGGCGCGCCGCTCGCCATCGGTATTGGTGGCGGTATAGTGCTGCTGAACGGCTTGCGCCTCATACGAACGATAGCAATCAGATACCGGAGCGACCAGCCTGAGTCCGCCTCCGAAGAAATCGCTGCATAGCGTATCTGATGCCGAATCCCTTTCACCCCGTTGAGCAAAGGGTTAGTATGGGGTGTTTAGCATGGGAATGAAAACATTCCATCCACCCTATCTGGCAACATAAGCCAAAGTCCGACTTATGCTTCTGATCCTACGAAATCCCCGCTTCCGCTTGCTGTGGGCTAGTTCCGTTGTCAATTACATGGGCTTGATGTTCTACTTTACCGTGCACGGCTGGCTTGCGCTCACGGTTACTGAATCCAAGTTCTGGGTCGGTGCGACATTCGGCTTCAACGGACTGAGCATCATGCTCTTCAGCACGGCGGCGGGCGTACTTGCGGACAGGCTGAACCGTAAGTACCTTATTTTGGCGGCGCTGTTCTTTCAGGTGTGTGTAGCGGCGGCTATAGCCACGCTCATATTCGCCGAACAGATTCAACTCTGGCACATCATCGTTACAGCGTTCCTCGACGGCGCGATAATGTCGGTCAAGGTGCCGTCGCGCACTGCGCTGGTGCTAGATGTGGCGGGTCGCTCAAACATGCTCAAGGCGACGGCGGCAAACTTTGCCGCAATGACCAGTGCGGGCATCGTCATTCCGCCCATTGCCGGCCTGATGGTGGATACTCACGGCATTGGTTGGGCGTATTTCGCTATGAGCGGCTTGTTCGCTATCTCCGGCATTCTGCTGACCTTTCTGCGCGGCGTCCGGCGCACCCCAAGAAAGTCGGAAGCATCCCCTGTGCAAGACTTCAAGAACGGCGTGAGTTATGTGTTCAGCACGCCTGCCGTCAGATTGCTGTTCGTCCTTATGCTGACATCAGAGTTGTTTGGCTGGGCGCACGAAACCATGATGCCGGTGATGGCGGATGAAGTTATCGACGCCGGACCTACAGGACTGGGCTATCTATTATCGGCAGGAAGCACGGGCGCGCTGGTCGCTTCGCTAGTACTGTCCGCATTCGGTGACATTCGCACAAAAGGTGCTGCCCTCATCGCTGGCTATATCGGCTTCGGGTTATTCTTAACGCTGTTCGCCCTGTCGAATTCGCTACTAATTTCTCTAGTCCTCATCGCTGTCGCCCATGCCAGCGCCGCCCTCTATGAGACGATGCTCGGCACGCTATTGCAGACCACCGTTCCTGACGAAATGCGCGGGCGCGTGTTGAGCTTCCAAATGTTCAGCTGGGGTTTTACTGGCTTTTCCGGCTTTCATACCGGAGCGATTGCGGCGCTGCTCGGCGCGCCGCTCGCCATTGGCATTGGCGGCGGCATCCTAATCGTCAACGGCTTGCGGCTGGTACGCAGCTTGGCAGGGAAATACAGGGGAGGCGAATCAACGCTCGCTCGGACGTCCGAAGAATCGATTGAACCAAGCAAGCGTTAGTCGGTGATTTCCAATAGTGCCGCTTATTTCCGGCTGTCGCTCCACCAGCGTTCCATGCGCTCGCGGACAGTGCGTTCGTAGCCTTGCGTGCCGGGCTGATAGTAGCGCCGGTTTTTCAAACTGTCCGGCAGGTTCTGCGTCGGCGTAAAATTGCCTTCGTAGTCGTGCGCGTACTTGTAGCCGTCTCCGTAGCCCATATCGCGCATCAGGCCGGTAACGGCGTCGCGCAAGTGCAGCGGTACGGGTTCGTTGCGCGTGCGCTGCACATCTTCCATCGCCTTGTTAAGCGCCATATACGACGCGTTGCTCTTCGGCGCGGTTGCCAAATATACCGTCGCCTCAGCGAGTGGAATTCTGCCTTCCGGCAGCCCGATGAAGTGCACGGCTTGCTGCGTGGCGACCGCGACCGTGAGCGCTTGAGGCGCCGCCATGCCAATGTCCTCAGATGCTAGAACGACTAGACGCCGCGCGATGAACAGCGGATCTTCGCCCGCTTCCAACATACGCGCAAGCCAGTAGATCGCCGCATCCGGGTCGGACGCGCGCACGGACTTGATGAACGCCGAGATTGTATCGTAGTGCAAGTCGCCCGCCTTGTCGTGGCGCAGCGAGCGGCGCTGCATAGCGTCCTCCACGACTTCGACGGTGATGTGCCGTGTGCCGTCTTCGTCAGGCGAGGTTGCGCTGACCGCCAGTTCCAGTGCGTTGAGCGCGGTGCGGGCGTCCCCGTTGGCGAGGTTTACCAGCGCGTCTATGGCAGTATCAGGGATGTGCGGCCGCAAATCTGCGAGACCGCGTTCGTCGTCTGCCGCCGCAGATTGCACGATGCGGCGCACATGTTCATCGCTCAGCGATTCTAATGCGAACACCCTTGCGCGGGATAGCAGGGGTGATACGACCTCGAACGACGGGTTCTCGGTGGTCGCGCCAATGAGCGTCAGCGTGCCGTCTTCGACATACGGCAGGATGACGTCCTGCTGCGCTTTGTTGAAGCGGTGTATCTCATCGACGAATAGTATCGTGGACTGCCCTCCCATGCCCAGCCGTTCACGCGCTTCGCCTGCGATACGCCGCAAGTCCGCCACGCCGGACGCCACACCGCTGACTTGTTCGAAGTGGCTGCCCGTTACATTTGCGATGAGATTCGCGAGTGTAGTCTTGCCGGTGCCCGGCGGTCCCCAAAGGATGATGGACGGCAGCGTGTCGGCTTGGATGCTGTTACGCAGCGCGGTTCCACGCCCGATGATGTGCTCTTGCCCGACATATTCATCGAAAGTGCGCGGGCGCATCCTCGCGGCAAGCGGCGCTCGGCTGCCGAGTTCCTGCCGTGAACGATGCTCGAAGAGTGTCATCAGTATCCTCTGTGCCAGTGTTAGGCTTGTAATGCAGTCTGTACAGTTGCCAGCAGCGCGTTTTCTTCCTCAGGCAGCACAGTGCGGGCATCAAGCAGAACTCGCCCCTCTTCGATGCGCCCTAGAACGGGGGAATCTGCGTCCCGCAGGTGCTTTGCAACAGCCTCCGCGCCGCCCTCAACACGATCGCAGTCTATCGAAAGCACCCATGTGGGAAGCGTCTCGCCCGGCAGACTTCCACCGCCAATCGTGGATCTTGATGATGCCGCGGATGCGTGCGAGCCTATATTATCCGCCCAGTACATGACGCGCCGCTTGACCACATCGGGTGGCATTGCAATCATCCGCCAGATTGGTATCTTGTCCAGTGCTTCACCGCGTAGGTAGTGTTCAATCGTCGCGGCGAGTGCTGCCATGCTCAGCTTGTCGATACGCATTGCCCTAGCCAACGGATGCCGCGCAACCAAATCGACCAGATTGTTCGTGCCGGCGATTATGCCTGCTTGCGGACCGCCTAGCAGCTTGTCTCCTGAAAAGAACGACAGACCTACGCCCGCGTTGACGCTTTCCTGCGGCATGGGTTCGTGCATCATGCCAAACTGCGCGGAATCTAGCAGGCATCCGCTGCCCAGGTCGTGCAGCACCGGCACGCCGCACCGCGCGCTGATTTCAACAAGATCTCGGATTTCCGGCGCGTGCGTAAATCCCATCACTCGGAAATTGCTGGCGTGCACTGCCAGCAGCGCGCCCGTACGTTCCGTGATGGCAGCTTCGTAGTCGCTGGCGTATGTGCGATTGGTCGTGCCGACTTCGACCAGAGTCGCGCCGCTCTGACGCAACACATCCGGAATGCGGAAGCCGCCGCCAATCTCAACCGCTTCGCCACGAGACACGATGACTTCCTTGCCATTTGCAATCGCCGCGAGACCGAGCATCACGGCGGAAGCGTTGTTGTTTACGACTAGCGCCGCCTCTGCGCCCGTTACACGCGCGACCAATTTCGAGATGTGCGCCTGCCGAGAGCCGCGCCGTCCGGTGTCCAAGTCCAATTCGAGGTCGCTGTAACCCTGCGCTGCCCGCAGCGTCGCGTTCTTCGCGTCGTCGCTCAGCGGCGCGCGGCCAAGGTTCGTGTGCAATACAACGCCCGTCGCGTTTATCACATGGCGGGGCCATGGTAGCGCCATCACTTCTGCGCGCGCCGCGACATCGGCAATAATCTCGTGCAGCTGCGGTGCATCGCCACCTGCGGCGATTTCGCCGCGCGCGCCCGCGAGTCGCTGCCTGACGATTTCCGTTATCGCCAGCCGCGAGTGCTTATCCACTAACGCCGAGATGCGCTCGTCCGACAATATCCGTTCCACGCTCGGTAATAATCTGTACGCTGAAGTCATATTACAATTCTCCCACGCACAATTATAAGCGATAGGTAACTCGCATTGCTTACAGGCAAAGTGTGTCGTTTAATTCCAATTATCCTGTCCATCTGCGTCAGTTTCGCTATTGCACCTGAATAGTGGTAAATTTACGCGTTGTTGACCCTACCATAGGGCGATTGTTAGAATGTTCAGAATGTGATGATTTTCTCTACATCAGAGGGTCCATGTTCGTAATAGGTTTAACAGGCGGAATTGGCACCGGTAAGACGCACGTATCGCGCTTGTTGGAAGACTTGGGCGCTGCCATCGTGAACGCTGATTTGCTCGGACACGAGGTTTACGAGCCTCAGTCCGAGGGCTGGCGTGCGGTTGTTGACGCATTCGGCGATGGTATAGTCGCTGACGACGGCGCGATTGACCGGCGCGCGCTCGGCGGCATCGTGTTCAGCGACCCTAATGCGCTGCAGCAGCTCAACGCCATAATGCATCCCCGCATATACGCGCTCGCGGAGCAGCGACTGAACTCGCTGGCAGAGCAGGGCACTACGAATGCCGTGCTCGAAGCCGCATTGCTAATTGAAGCGAATTGGACGCCGCTGGTCAATGAGGTCTGGGTTACGGTTTCACCGGAAGCGGATGTCATCGCACGGCTGCGGCGGCGCAACATGGACGAAACCACCGCCCGCTCCCGCATCGATTCGCAGATGCCGCAGGCTGAACGAGTGGAACACGCGGATGTGGTGATCGAAAACAGTACGACACCGGAAGAACTATCGGCAACGATTCAAGACTTGTGGACCAGCAGGGTTCTAGCCCGTTAAGGAGTGCAGACTTACAAGATGACGCAATCAACGACCACGCTCTACCGAAGCTACATCATCGAGGAATATCACCTCACCGAAGAACCCTACTATGTCGCGGTCGGCGACGAGGTAGAGCTGTTCGAGGCGGCGTATCAGCAGCGCATTCCTCTCATATTCAAAGGACCCACCGGATGCGGCAAGACGCGCTTCGTGGAGTATATGTCGTATAGGCTCGGGCAGCCGCTTACGAGCATCAAGCAGGCGGACAGCCGCGGCGTCGAACGCCCGGAAGGCGACAACATTCCGCTGGTAACCATCGCCTGCCACGAAGACCTGACCGCAAGCGACCTAGTGGGGCGCTACCTGCTGGAAGGCGATTCGACGGTGTGGATAGATGGGCCGCTAACCCGCGCGGTCAAAGCTGGCGGCATCTGTTACCTTGACGAGATTGTTGAGGCGCGCAAGGACACTACCGTTCTCATCCACCCCCTTACCGACCACCGGCGCATTTTGCCGGTCGAGAAGCGCGGTGAACTACTTGAGGCGGCGGACGGCTTCCTGCTGATTTTGTCGTACAACCCCGGCTATCAGAGCGCGCTGAAGGACCTGAAGCACAGCACACGCCAGCGCTTCGTCTCCATCGAGTTCGATTATCCGCCGCGCGACATCGAAGCGGAAATCATCCAGCATGAATCAGGTGCTAATGTGGACGACTCGCTGCAATTGGCAAAGCTCGGCGAGAAGGTGCGTAACTTGCGCGAACACGGTCTCGGCGAAGGCGCAAGCACGCGGCTGCTCATCTACGCCGGCAAGCTGATGGCACAGGGTATTTCGCCACGCCGCGCGTGCCAAGTCGCGGTCAACTGGGCGGTTACCGACGATGAGGCAGTGCAGCGGAGCATCGAAGAGATTATCGCGTCAATCTTCGAGTAGAACGCAGTGCGGCCATGGCACAGATTCAGAAGATAACGCCGTTCCTGTGGTACGACGGCCGCGCAATGGAAGCCGCCGAGTTCTATGTGTCCATCTTCGAAAATGCTAGAATCGTGGACGCGCACAAGCTCAGCGGCGGTCCGGCAGAAAGTGCCAGCATCGTGTCATTCGAGCTGGACGGGCAGCGATTCACGGCATTGGACGGCGGACCTATGTTTCAGTTCTCGGCGGCGATATCCTTTGTGGTAAATTGCGATACGCAAGACGAAGTGGACCACTTCTGGGAACGGCTAGGCGAAGGCGGCGAGCACGACATGTGTGGCTGGTTGCGCGACAAGTTCGGCGTGTCTTGGCAGATAGTTCCCAGCGCGGTGCCGGAATTGCTCGGGGACCCGGACAAATCAGGAGCAGTCATGGAAGCGCTGCTTCGCATGCAGAAGATAGATATCCAGACACTGCGGGACGCCTACGACAGCGAGTAATCTCATTGCAAGAATCCCAAGAAGTGCCTCGCCACAGGCTCTTCGCAGTTGAAATTGCCACCGGCACGAACCCGCAGCACAGAAACAGGTAGCAGCGAAAGCGCAGATGCCCCTATGGGCGACAAACAGTGCGACACTTTCATAGATTACATCGAGCAGGTTATCGCTGAGACTCCGCACAGGCAAGTCGATGACCCGGCGCTCACGCCTGCTGGCGTGATGCTGCTCGTTTTTCGCAAGGATAGCGAGCATTGCATCCTATTGCAAAAGCGTTCAAGCAGGGTTGACAGCCACAAGGGCGAGATTTCGTTTCCCGGCGGCAAGCGCGATCCTGAGGACGTGTCTATGCTCGCCACTGCCATCCGCGAGACGCACGAAGAGATGGGCATCGACCCGCAGGATATTCGCGTTTTCGGCGCGCTTGACCATACCGCCACCACGACGGGCTACCTGACATACCCGTTCGCAGGCACGATACCGTATCCCTACGACTTCGATCCAAGCGAACAAGAGGTTGCGGAAGTGCTGGAAGTGCCTGTATCCTCACTGATGGACTCCGAGAACTGGCGCGGCGAGACGCGCGTGGTCAACGGCGACTTACTATGCGCGCCCGTCTTTGCGTATGATGGACACATAATCTTCGGCGCCACCGCGCGCATTATAGACCGCTTTATCGAAATGCTCCAATCCTCTACATGGGAGGCAATGCCTTGAAGAATCAGTCGGCAACGCTAGATGACATCAGAGTCGAGTTGGGGAAGTTTCCCGCTTCCGTAGTCGACGAATTCGACAAGGCGCTGGTGCAGATGCCTCCGAATCTCACCGACGCGCAAAGGCACGATTGGGCGAACGCAGGCCTTGAAATTGCGCAAGAAACCGTGCGCTCGTGGGAAGCCGCCGCCGAGTTCTACAAGGTGAGCGCTAGGGTGCTCGCCTACATGCCGCTGAACTACTTCTTCCAATGGACGGACTGCGGCAAGGCACTCTGTGCGGAATCGCCCACTCTTGCGACCGCATACTTTGAGGCAAGCCCGGGTACGATGAGCAAGCTGCGCTCGCGCCACATCGAAAGTTGGGCGACGCTCGGGCGCACGCTGTATAAGGGCACTTGGAAGTCCAGCACGCTGGCTTGCAAGTTCTTCCAATCCAGCCCTGCGCTGCTAGACGATCTTAGCTTCCCGGAGTTGGAGCGCTTCGCCAATTTCCTAGACGCGCTGTCACACAGGTCCTATGACCTGTCATCAGACTGCCTGACGCTTGGGCAGAAGCTCTTCCCGATGATTGGTGACGACAAGGCGGCGTTCATCAACATGGCGACAGTGCTCACGGACTCCGGTTGGCGCGAGATTAAGGCGTTCTTTGAGTCCGGCGCGCGCGCATTGCCCCGCATCGAAGGCACGCAGCGGTTGCGCTTCCTGAAACTCGCCGAGCAGCTTGTGCAGAACGGCGGCATGAACATCCCAAGCGTAATGTTGGAGACATCCAACGCACTTTCGCAAGTGGATACGCACGACCACGAGCAGATTCTTGGCATGGCAGAAGCGCTGCTGCCGCGCTCGGCGCATGCGGTGCCGGAGTTCTTGAAGGCATGCCCCGTTGCGTTGGACAAGCTGACGATGAATCAGCTCGAAAAGTGGTACGCAGAGGGCGTCAGCATCCTGATGCAGAACAGTGACGGAGGCTTGGCGTACTTCAAGATAGAGTCTGCGCGCTCCGAAGAGATGCTCGAAACGCTGTCGTCCGGCGTCGAATTCCAGCGCATCAAGGATGTGATGGAGATGTACTGCCGCGGTCTCGCGGGCGCGGAAATCAAGATGTCCGAAAGCGGCGAACTTGCCGACAAGAATATAGGCTGGGTGTCCAGCGAATCGCCGACGACGGAAGGCTCGACGGTCTTCGTCCCCGGGCTCGTTGACCGCTACATGACCAAGCACGAGAACTTCAACTGGTTCAAGGTAGTGTCCACGCACCAAGTCGCGCGCCTTGAATTCGGCAGCTTCTGGTTCGACTTCGACAGGCCATCCACGATGTTCGACGACCTGCGAGAGGAATTCGCACGGCAAAAGTTCGCTGCGGCGCATCCCGGCGACGATGGTGCCAGCGAAAGCGGCGACAGCCTGCCGGAGTCTGACGCCGAAGAAGCCGGGCGCGCCTGGGTTACCGACATACAGCGCTACTTCGACTTGTTCGATGACCGCAAACTGGCGCTCGACATCTACACAGTCGTCGAAGAGGCACGCCTAGATGCTCGCGTCAAGCACGAGTATCGCGGCATACGGAACACTTACACTCAAGTGCAAAAGGACTCCCTACCGCATCGCCCGAACATCACTGAACTCCCGATGCGTCAGGCGATGGTCGAGTTTTTGGTCAGGCTGAGCCTACAGCAGTACGAAGGCTTGCCCGCGCCGGAGCAGTACAAGGAGCAGGCGAAGCAAATCGGGCGAATATTGCGCCAGGTTGTCAACCCAGACGCACAGGTCGAGGACACTGCCGAAGCAACGCTGCGAATCTACGCGATCATATCGCAGATTCCCAACGAAGAAGCGCCACCGGAAGACTGGGATGATCTGGACATGACCGACGAAATGGAAGAGGAATACGTCGATCCGGACGAGATGGAGTCGTTGCTGCAGCAGATAGCGCAGGGCATGGAAATGCAGATGCGCCCGGACGGCGAACAAGACTACGAAGCCACAGAAGAGGTGGATTTCCGAGGCGATTTCAAGCCGGAACTCACGCAGCTTTTGGAACAGTTGCGTATGCAGCAGGACGAACCCGGCCAGGCAAGCGGTGAGCCTATCACACAGGAAATGCTGGAAGAACTTCTTCAGAACAGCGCCGAGCTCGAACTCGAATCGGTGCAGGGTGAGATACAGCAGTCTAGCAATGTGATGGCGAACAACCTGATGAAGGAAGCGGGCGTTGACGCCCCGCAATCGCCTGAGTTCGGGCAAGGCCCACTCGTGCATGTGGACGAAGACGGCGGCGAGCTTGAGGCAAACGAGCCGCAAACATTCGTGTACGACGAGTGGGACTTCCGCGCGGACGACTACAAGCCGCGCTGGTGCATCGTGCGCCAGAAGACGATGCAAGAGGGTGACCCGTCGTACTACGGCAACACACTCGGCAACTACGGCACGCTGGTTACTCAGATTCGCCGGCAATTCGAGATGATGGTGCCTGAGATGTTCCGCAAGGTGCGCAAGCTCGAAGATGGCGAAGAGATCGACATAGACGACATCATCGAAGCCTTCGTGGACATGAAGACCGGAGCCAGCCCCAGCGATAAGTTCTACTGGCGGCGCAACAAAGTGCAGCGCGATGTAGCGGTGGCATTCCTGCTGGATACCAGCGCATCTACCGCCGAGGCGATCGACGACACGCGCAAGAACACGGACGACTGGGACGCGCCGGACGACCCCGTTGAGTATATGGTCTGGTTGCGCACCCGCAGAGGTGAGGCTATGCGCCGGTCGTACAAGCGCATAATCGATGTCGAGAAAGAGGCAATTGTCCTGCTCATCAACGCGCTTGAGGCAATCGGTGACCTATACGGAATATATGGCTTCTCGGGCTACGGCAGGGAGAATGTCGAGTTCTACACAATCAAGGACTTGGACGAGAACTTCTCCGACCGAGTGAAGCGGCGCATAGACCGCATCGCACCTCTGCATGCCACGCGCATGGGTCCTGCGATTCGCCATACGACATACAAGTTGGACAAGCAGGACGCACGTACAAAGCTGATGTTCCTAATCAGCGACGGCAGGCCGCAGGACAGGGGATACAGCCGCGAAGGTGTGGAGAAGGAGTACGCCGTCCACGACACGAAGATGGCGCTCGACGAGGCGAAGAACAAGGGCATCAACGCCTTCGCGCTCACTGTGGACAAGAACGGGCACGATTACCTAAAGACGATGTGCTCCGACATGGGCTACGAAGTGCTTGACGACATCTACGAACTGCCCTCGCGCCTGCTCTACCTCTACAAGAAGCTAACGATGTAGCGGGGCAAGGGATAACAATAACGACAGACTAATGCAACATAAGCGGGGCAGCCATTTTGACTGCCCCGCAACCACATCTCGCGTCGTGTCTCTATCGTTTATCAACCGCCGTTTTCCGTCTGACCGCCGTTCATCCTACCGCTGATGTAGCTCTCAAAGAGTATTAGCGTGTGCGTAATTGAGCGCCCTAGAATGCGCTCTCTGCCGGAGCGTTGCAGCGCGCTCATTGAGAACCCTGAATTCCGCCACGACAGAGGAAACGGGATTGGCTGAGTTTGCAGGCTGGCTTCGTCACGCATCATGAAGCCGGAATACCAACCGCCCCAATCGTAGCCGGTCATTCCCAAGCCCACATCGGCGTTAAAGCGCTCACGCACGTGTCGAGCCATCAGTTCCGCAATTTTCAGATTTTCGTCGCCCATCTTGCCGCTCAGCGCGTCTGAAACAGACAGTGTGATATTCGCACCCTGGTTGTTCAGCGCCGACACGGAGGCCACTATACTTCCGCGCAGCACTTCGTCCGCGCCTTCGACGGCTGCCAGTCTGCTTGTCAGTACGCCACCTGTGAAATCGTCTGCAATCGCGAGCGTAAGACCGTGTTCGCGTAACCGGGCGATCGCTCTAGATTCTGGCGTGTCCTCGTCGGTGCCCCAAATCGCGCCGTCGCCCACGATGCGCCGTATCTCGGCTTCCATCGGCGCAATCAGCGCGCTCGCTTCCTCTTCGGTGCTTGCGGTGGCAATCGCTCGCAGATGAATGCCATCCTGTTTGGAATATATGCCTAGTGATGGGTTCTCGCTCTCGAATAGGGGAGACAGCATCTCGTCCAAGCCGCCCTCGGATATGCCGAATGTCTTCAGATTGCGGGTGACGATCGCGATGTTTGGGTTCAGCGCACGCAATCTCGGCGCGACTTCGTGCTGCCACATGCGCTGCAATTCGCGCGGCGGTCCCGGCATCGCCACGATTATGCTGCCCTCGTGTTCCACCCACCAGCCGGGCGCGGTGCCCGCCGGGTTGTCAATCGCCTGCGCGGATGGAATCAGGGTTGCTTGCTTAACATTCGTCTCAGGCATAGGAAAGCCACGATTGGCGAACAAGCCCTTCAGGTGTTCCAGCAGGTCGTCTTGCACTGTCATATCTTCGCCGCAGACCCTGGCGATGCTTTCTCGGGTGAGGTCATCGGATGTCGGTCCGAGTCCGCCGGATGTCAGCGTGACGTCGGACCGTTCGCTTGCGCGCTGTATCGCTTGGAACAACCGCTCAGGGTCATCGCCGACTTTGGTAACCCAATGTGTTTCCATGCCCAGTTTCGCAAGTTCGGACGCAAGATACGACGAGTTGGTATCAACCAACTCGCCCATAAGAAGTTCCGTGCCTATCGACAGAATCTCAGCGTGCATAGTTATAGTCTCCAATAATTTTGAGCCTATCGGAAGTGCGCTGTTGGCCAGCAGTTTAAGCACAGACACATTCGCATACCCAACTGCGGCGCAAACGTTAGGGCAGGGAAAATTCCAGCTCAACATCACCGGGCGGCACTCGCGCATTATCCGCCGTAAGGGGGATCCTGAGCCAGCGTTACAAAGGTGTCCACCCAGTCCGCGGGCAAGCCGATTATCGGCTGGCGGATAAAGTTCGACTCGGACTTTGCGTAATATACACTGCCGTCTTCGCTCTTGTCGCCGAGCAGCAGCAGCACGCCGTCAGTGAATCGCGTGCCTCTATCGGTCTCGCCGGAGAAGCGTATCTCGATTGCGTTTGAGTCGTCGTTAATGCCCCAAGGCGTATAATCCTGGTCGTCAACTGCCGGCACGATGACCGTCATACCTTCGGGGCCCGGCACCAGCGGGATCAGCGGCTCCCAGACACCGAGGTCTATGGGTTGCTCTTCTTCATCGACAGCGTAATCAATGACCGTCCATTCCTTCGTGCGCCAGTCTTGGATGAACGAAATCAGGTGCGTGTCCTCGGTCACCGGATTTCCGAAATAGACGTTCAACTCGACTATCTCGGTGGGGTCACGCCGTTCGTACCACTTCGGGACGGGCGGTTCGTTGGCGAGCCTGCTGATGACATCGCCCCAGCTTGACGCGATGAGGAACAGGTCCGGGAAACCTTCGACTTGACCGTAGTGATGCCTGCCGTCTGTCGTCAGGTCGCCCAGCCTGAATTGCACGCTGCGATCTGCCGTCAAGCCGACATCGACAATCGTGTCCGGCTTGTCAAGGCCGTATTGCACCGGGTTGTCGATGACGGGCTGCACGGCGGTCAGGTCACGCCGCGTACCAGGCCCGCTGAGTAGCAGCGTTATGCCGCCCCACCGATTGTAGCTCGGCGGGATGCCTTCCGGATTGGTGAACGCCCAGGTTTCCTCTTCGGTCCTGTAGAAACTCACGCTCTTGTCTTCGAGGTATCTTACGCGAATAGTCCGGATGTCGTCTTCGTGGACTTGATAGAACCACGGAGACCTTTCGGCTTTCTTCTCCACGAGTTCCCAGCGACCGGGATTGGCTTGCACGACGTGGTAGTCATCAAGGTCGCCTTGCAGGCGTGTAACCGCAATCTCGAACACATTGCTCCAAGCGATAGCGCCGACGATAACCGCCGCCACGACTATCGCTGCCGTTGCCTTTAGGTTCATCCGGTATTTCTCCCAAGAGTGCGGTCAGGCGCTGCAATTCCAGTCAGGGCACGCCTATACGCTGCCGCGCCGAAATCGCTTGACCGCTGTACTACGCTATTGGTCCGTGTATTCTAGCGCCTTCGCCACCACACGACTGCGCCGATGATGAGCATGATGACCGGCGGCACGAACCAGCTCGACCACTTGATGAAGTCGCGTTCTCGTGTGGTCACCACAAGCTCGCGGTATGGGAAAACCTTCGGGCGAATGGAGATTAGCTCATAGTCTTCCGCAAGCCAGTTCACCGAGTTTAGGAACAGATCCGCGTTGTCGCTCGATGCAAAGAACTTGTTCTTAGCGAAGTCCGAGTCGCCGAACACGACGAATTTCGCCTGAGGGTGGCGCAGCGATTCGTCAATCGTGCCTGTGGCTTCCACTACCACGGATATTGGGAATGGCCCCAGCCGTTCTTCGCCCGCATTGTAGCTCACATCTTCCGCGTTCGATTCTAGCCAGCTCGCGGGTGTGGTCATTGCAATTGGCAAAATGCGCACGAATGGCGGTGTCTCTTCCGGCGGTATCAGCCTGTCAACGGCAGCCGCTTCGGGGAAGAAGGTTACATCTATCTGGTCGGCGATCGGTATGCCCTGCGTGGTTGGCGATGTGCTTGTAGAATACTGAATGTTCGCGCGTTGCAGCAGCGGCGTCAGCTCTTCGCCTGCGACATTGCTAACGGCGTCGGCGATGCTCAATGGCATATTCGTGCTGGGATCACGGGTCGCGACCAGCACGCCCCACTGCGCTATCAGAAAGTTGAAGCCATCCGGAGTAGTAGGGTCGTACAGCGCGATAATCCTGCCGCCGCCCTTCATGTAGGCGTCGAGCGCGGCGAATTCATCGGTGTCCAAGTCTTGCTTAGGCCCCGCTATTACTACTACAGCGGCGTCTTCCGGCACGGCGCCTACTTGTTTAAGGTTCAAGGGCAGCACGCGGTAGTTATCGCGCTGCATTCCTGAAATGGCATAGTCCAATCCGTTGTCTAAGTCTATGTCCCCGGACAGTAAGTCTCTGGTTGCGCCGGCTTCGTCGTGTCCGGTCAGGTAATAGACAATCTTCTGCTCTGCGCCGGTTACGATGAGAATGCTAGTTACGAAGTCTTGCTCCGTGAATGTCTGAACGCTTTGCTGCGTGCCGTCGTCCAAGTCTTCGAATACTATGGCGGGGAAAGTTGTCACGCCGTACTGCTGTGCCACGCTTCGCTGCAATTCGGGGTCCACGAAGCGATAGCTGAACATGTTGCTGCGGCGAGTGAATTCGTTAAGCAGGTCTTCCGCTTGCTGCTGTGCTGCGACACTTCTGGTGTCGGACGGCACGAAAAACGCATTCGCGCGCACGAGCCCGTCCAGACCGTCTAGCACCTGCACCGTCTGCTCGGACAAGGTGAATATGCGCGTTGCCGTTACGTCCACGCGCGTCGGGTTACGATAGAGCAAGAAGTTGAGCAACAACACTATCGCGAAGAATGCGATTGTCAGCACGACGATGTTGCTACCGTACCTGCCTTGCCGCCCAACGAGGAATATGGCGATCGCCCTTGGAGAAAGCACCAGAGCGAGAAACACCAGCACGATGCCGATTATGATGACCGTTACGGAGAAGTCCCGAAGTTCTTCCACAGTGAGGTACATCGCCCCACCGGCGATTAGGGCGACGATACCTACTACCGCCGCTACGAAGCTCCAGAACCCCGTCGATTGCAGCGAAGACAGCACCACATTTTTCAGGCTTTCTCCGCCGCCGCTTTGTTCAACCATTTACCGCCACCTGCGCGTTTCTAGTGACCGGACGGCGATAAACAGGAATACCGCCGCCATGCTTATGTAATAGACGATATGGCTCGTGTCGATGACGCCGCGCGCGAAATCGGTGAAGTGCGCGTTCATGGAAATGGCGTTCAGCACATCCGACGCGACGCCTTCCACGATAGATGCTATCCGGTCGATAAACGATAAGGTCAGCAAAATGCCGATGCCGACTACCGCCGCGACAATCTGATTGCCGGATAACGATGACGCCATTAGGCCGATGGCGAGCGCTGCCATGCCATAGAGCACCAGACCGAAGTATGCGCTAAGTATCGGGCCGGTGTCAGGGGTGGCGAATACATACAGCAGCGCCACATAGTAGAAAGTGAAGATTATGGTAACCATCAGCGCGATGAAACTCGCGATGTACTTGCCGGCCACGACTTCCCAGTCTTGCACGGGGGCGGTCAGCAGCAGTTCGAGCGTACCCAATTTCTGCTCTTCAGCGAGCAGGCGCATCGTCAGGAGGGGAGCCAGGAACATAATGAACAGGCTCGCCCACGAGACAAAGTTCCGCACGCTCGCCTCTGCGAATGGACGCGTCATATCGAAGACGAAGAAGATACCCGTCAGCACGAGGAACATCGCACCAACGATGTACGCCGTCGGCGTGGTGAAGTACGCCTTCGTCTCCTTCCAGGCTATGGTGAATGTATTTCTCAACCTATTGTCCTTACTTCAAGTCAGGGCTGCTGACATCGGGGAATATATAGACTTGCCTATTCTTCGGCGACTGCGATTGGCTCTGGCACCGATTCTTCGGTCGTAACTTGTAAGAAAATCTCTTCGAGCGACATCCCTATCGATTGCAGGCGCAGTAGTTCCCAGCCGCCGCCTACGACCGTTGACGCGAGCATGGCGCGCGGTTCGGATTGCGGGTCCGTGCCTACGATAAATGTGGAATATCCGCCTTCTTGCGAATAGCGATGGTCAACGGCTTCTACGCCTTCTACGCCCTCGATAGCCTCCGCAATCTCGCGGGATGGCCCGCGCGCGTCAATCTCGATGCGTTCCACGCCGCGCAGCCTTGTAGCCAGGTTTTCGGGTCTGTCCACCGCGACAATCTGCCCTTCATGGATGATGATTACGCGCTCGCAAATCATGCTCACTTCGGGCAGGATGTGCGTGCTAAGTATCAGCGTGTGCTCGCCGCCCAGGTCTTTGATGAGCTGCCTTGTCTCGACGACTTGAATCGGGTCGATGCCGATGGTCGGCTCATCAAGCACAAGCACGGCAGGCTCGTGCAATATCGCCTGTGCAATGCCCACGCGCTGCCTAAACCCCTTTGACAGCTTGCCGATGTGAGTCCCGCGGTATTCTTCCAGCCGGCAAATTTCGATGACTTCGTCCGTGCGCCTGCGGATATAGTCGGACGACATACCGCGTATCTTGCCCATGAACGCCAGGTATTCGCGCACTTCCATGTCCGTGTACAGCGGCACGGTTTCGGGCAGGTAGCCGATGTGCCGGCGCGCGTCCAACGACTCGTTCACGATGTCGTATCCGGCGATGGTCGCGGTTCCTTCGGTCGGAGGGTGAAATCCAGTGATTACCTTCATCGTCGTGGACTTGCCCGCGCCGTTCGGTCCGAGAAAGCCCAGAATCTCGCCCTGTTCCACGCGAAACGAAATATCGGTAACTGCGGGGAAATCGCCGTAGTATTTGCTAATGTGTTCCAGCTCAATCATGTCGTACCACTGCTACCAATCCGGCGCGCAATCCGCCCCTTCTTATTCGTTAACGCAACAGGAGGCGGTTGGTTAGTATTTGCCTTCCCTCCGGGCAGAATGTCTAATCAACGCGCCGCCTCGCGCTTGCAAGTGTTGATTCTATCTAAATCATCCCATCAATTTCAATAATTGTTGAACGCGGAGACGATTTCACAAGTCTCTAATACTGTCATTCTGAACGCGGTGAGGAAATTAAATTCGTTGCGTGCAAACCTGTTTCCGATTTTAGATTTCTCGCCCCGCTCGAAATGACAGGTATAAATTGCAAGGGACAGGTATGAATTGCATTTGTGAAATCGTCTTGAACGCGCTGGACGTTGGTGCTAACCTATTTTGACATCACACCGACGGCAAAATGCCGATCTGGGCGTGCCGATTTCCGGTCATAACGCCCATACAGTGGCGGTTTATCATACGCTTATCATCGGAGACAAACGCAAGTTGCATCTTGTAATTGACGGCTACGGCGCACCATTTGAGAAGCTTAACGATACCGATCTCGTGTATCGCTTTCTCAACGAATATCCTGACGCCATCGGCATGACCAAGATTGTTCCGCCGCAGGTCTACACCTATCAGGGCAAGACGCCTGAGGACTGGGGCGTGTCCGGCTTCGTCATCATCGCCGAGAGTCATATAAGCGTTCACACCTTCCCGGATAGGCAGTATGTCAACATTGACATATTTTCCTGCAAAGACTTTGATGCGACTTCCTCACTAGAAGTGGTCAAGCGGACTTTCGGGCTGCCGCAGGTCAAGGTGTGGACGCTTGAGCGCGGTATAGAATACTCCACGCCGCGCGAAGGATACAACGGCATGGTGCACGAGCGCGTGAGCATCGGCGTGCCGTCGCGCGCAGACGCGGATACCGCGAACTGATATGCCCGCATCTGAATACCATTGGCTCGGGGATGTGCCGCTGCAATGGCGCACCTTCCTCGACACGCCTCCAAACGAAAATCATCCGGATGATGCCGGTGTATTCGTCATTCCCGTGCCATACGACAGCACGACATCGTTTAAGGCCGGCGCACGGCACGGACCTGCGGCTATCATCGAAGCGTCCAAGCACATTGAAGACTACGACATAGAGCTAGACTGCGACATATCCGCAACTGGTATTCACACCACGCCCGAATTGCTGCCGCAGATGGACAGCCCGCAATCTATGATTGCCGCCGTCCGTACAGCCGTCGCCACCGCAGCGTCGCATGGCAAGCTTACCGCGTTGCTGGGCGGAGAACACACCATTACAATAGGCGCAGTGCAGGCGTACAAAACGCTGAATCCGGACCTGTCCGTGCTATACTTGGACGCCCACGCCGATATGCGCGACTGCTATCAAGGCACGCGATGGGGGCATGCATCGGTCGCGCGCCGTATAATGGAATTTTGCCCGGTGGCGCTCGTGGGCGTGCGCAGCACTAGCGAAGAAGAAATGCATCGGATAAGAACGCATCGGATACCGACGGCATTCTGGACGGCAGGTTCGCCTGACAATATGCCCGATGCGATGGCAATAATGTCTGAAAGTCTCACCGACAAAGTGTATATCAGCATAGACCTCGATGTGCTCGACCCGTCGCTTATGTCAGCCGTAGGAACGCCCGAACCGGGCGGCATGCTATGGCACGAGGCGCTCGAACTGCTGCGAATCGTCAGTCGTCGCGCGGAAATCGTGGGCTTCGACATCGTGGAACTCAGCCCGCGCGAAGGTCCGATCGCCTGCGCATTCACGGCAGCGAAACTTGCCTATAAGCTAATCGGCTACGCGACGGCTACGCGGCGAAGATGATTCAGGCATCTGAGTCAGAACAGCCCCGCCAAGTCTCAATCTTTTGAGCCTTGTGCACGCACATGCTAAAATGTGTCACAATACGACACAGTGTCGTTCTGACGCGAACTAGCGTATCCGGCATTCTGACACTGATTGTCCGCAATCGACACATTTATGTATCGTTCATAGATTGTTAGATAATGCGGATGGAAAGGGGAGTACATTGACCATCGCAGAAAGGGTCATATACTTGGACCACGCGGCGACCACTCCCATGCGTTCCGAAGTGCTTGATGCGATGATGCCGTACTTTGCGGCTGACTTCGGGAATCCGTCCAGCATTTACACCATCGGGCAGGAAGCGCGCAAAGCCGTTGATGACGCACGCGAGCGAATCGCCCGCATTCTGGGCGCGCGAATGAGCGAGATTGTCTTCACAAGCGGCGGCACCGAGTCTGATAACGCAGCGATCAAGGGCGTCGCATTCGCGCTGAAGAGCCTTGGCAACCATATCATCACCACCGCCATAGAACACCACGCCGTGCTGCACACCTGCTACCAATTGGAGCAGTTTGGCTTCGATGTTACATACCTACCGGTCGATGAGTACGGCATGGTGGACCCCCGCGATGTCGTCGACGCAATCACGGATCAGACGATTTTGGTCAGTGTGATGATGGCGAACAACGAGATAGGCACTGTGCAGCCAATTGCTGAGATCGCGCGGCATGTGAAGGCAGAGGCGGGCCGGCGCGGACGCAGTATCCTGATGCACACGGACGCCGTGCAAGCCGCCGGATTCCTCGACATCAATGTCCGCGAATTGGGCGTGGAATTGCTTAGCCTGTCCGCGCATAAAATGTACGGTCCCAAAGGCGTGGGTCTTCTGTACATCAGGCGCGGTACGCCATTCGACGAGCAAAACGCAGGCGGCGGTCAAGAACGACAGCGGCGCTCCGGCACCGAGAATGTGCCCGGCATCGTCGGATTCGGCGAGGCGCTGCGTCTCGCCGCACAGGAACGGGAAGCGAGCTCGGCACACTGCCTACGACTACGCGAACGGCTGACGCAGGGTATATTCGAGACGATTGACGGTGTAAAGCTCAACGGTCACCCGGCACAACGACTGCCCAGCAATGTGAATTTGTCGTTCAGAGGCGTCGAAGGCGAGCCTGTGCTGCTCGGGCTGGACTTCGCGGGCATCTGCGCGTCAAGTGGAAGCGCTTGTTCGTCCGCATCGTTGGAGCCGTCGCATGTGTTGCTTGCCATCGGGCTGACGGCGGAAATGGCACAGAGCAGCTTGCGATTTACCATCGGACAGGAAAACACAGACGCCGAAATTGACTATGTGCTGTCCGTATTGCCGGATATGATAGCCAAGCTACGGGCAATGCCGTCGCTGTCCGCTGCGAGATAATATCGCAGCGCTGCATTGGCAGTCGCTGGCGTAGTTCGCATTCAGAATTGATATTACAGATTGAACAGGAAGCACGACGACAGAATTGAAAGCACAAATTTCGCACCTGACGCAAAAGTCACATTGGTTCAAGGCGAGTAAGTTTAAGGGAATATCCGGCTGCCTGTCGCCGCTTGCGCTGTTCCTCCTATTGGCGACATCGTTCGCACTGCTGTCCTGTGGCAGCGATGAGCCGGAGAGGGTATCCGCGCGTGGCAGGAGCCTCGAAGTGCACACGACGCATCCGCTCATCGTGGATAAGGTCGCGTTCACGGACGGTGCCGGACAGTACCGCGTCATACGCCCTAGAGCGTCCAATCGTCAGCTGGTGCTGCTCGACATAACGCTAGTCAACCGCACCAGCCTGGTTACGCCCTTGCTCATCGACGAAGACGCAGCGCAGCTCGGCGACAGGCGCGGCGAGCGCATCAACGCGGTTGACCCGTTCGAGGCGTCGCGCGTCGTGGACACTGCCGACCCCGAGACTGACTTGTACACGCCGTTCCTGTGGGGTGCCATCGAACTCGACCGCGAGTTTCAGGTGCAAGGCTGGATGGTGTTCGATGTGCCGAAAGGGCTGATTCTAGGCAGCCTGTGGTGGGAAGAGGTGGACGCCATCATCACCGACTTCATCGAATACAGACGCCGACGGTAGCATCTGCCTGACACGCTCGGCATTTCTGTTATACTGGCACACCAAAGCAGAAACACCACCAACGCGGGAGCGGATGTGCTCCGGTGGGTTCCACGGACTTCAAATCCGATGGTCCCGGCCCTTCGGTCGGGACGGTGGGTTCGACTCCCTCTCGCTCCCGCCAATTTTCTTGCGTATCGAATGATGCGACATTTCTGTGTTGCACGGTCTGTTTTTTCGCTGCGCCGGTGAGTTCGGGCTTCCTGCCTTGACGCTTTAGCGCGGCGCATCCCATTCCAAGGTAGAACCGGAGGAGACCATGAAAGTAGGCGTGAACCTCATCAACTTTGGACCTGCCGCAAACCCTGAAGCCTTTCGCAAGACGATCGAACTCTCTGAGACACTAGGCTATCACCTGGTAATGACATCCGACCATATTGCCATAACGCCCGATGTGCATGGACGATACCCCGAGCCATTCTACGAACCGCTGAGCACGCTGGGCTGGCTTGCCGGAATCACCGAAATGGAGATTGGTAGCACGGTCATCATCGTGCCGTATCGCCACCCGCTTGAGACGGCGAAAGCGGGTGCGAACATCGACCAACTGAGCGGCGGCAGGCTCATATTCGGCGTTGGAGTTGGCTGGGCGGAAGGCGAGTTCAATGTGCTAGGCGTGCCGTTCAACCGGCGCGGCGCGATGACCGACGAATATCTACAAGCGATAAAAGCGCTGTGGACGCAAGATATAGCGTCATTCGAAGGCGAGTTCGTCAGTTTTGAAGACATTCGCACGACTCCGCGGCCAATACAAGAACCGCATCCGCCGATATGGGTCGGTGGTCCATCGGACGCCGCGATTCGTCGCGCAGTGAGGTACGGGGACGCTTGGCATCCGATACGCATCTCGAACGACCAGTTCGCAGACATAGACATACCCAAGCTGACAAGATTTGCAGAAGAGGAAGGCAAAGATGTACCGGACCTCTGCCCGCGCATCCGCCTTCGCATTACCGACACGCCGATGGACAATGCCGATCGTCTAACCGGCGAAGGCACAATCGACCAGATTCGCGCCGACCTTGAGCTGCTGCAAGAGTTGGGTTGCACCTACGTGCTTCTCGATTCATACTACGGCGATGTAGAAGCGACCGCGCACCACGAGACCACATGGCGAATGCTGGCGACCGTTGCGGAAAAGGCGCTTGATTTGCCCAAGCAGAGCGTTCGCTGGGTTTGCGCGCGTTAAGTGACTTCCCGCCAACAAATGAGACGCCGGTGAAATACCGGCAAAAGGGAGCAGCAATGGGCACATTCGATGACAAGGTCGTAATCGTCACCGGCGGCGCGCACGGCATCGGCAAGGCCACTGCGCTTGAGTTTGCGAAAGAAGGCGCGCAAGTTGCGATCGCGGATGTGAACGAAGAGGCTGGGCGCAGAGTCGAATCCGAACTCAACCGGCTCGGGCAGGGTGGGTTGCTGGTAGTCGCGGATGTCGCTAGGAGCGCGGAATGCAGCCGGGTTGTGGCTGAGACAGTGCAAGCTTTTGGCGGCGTGGATGTGCTATTCAATAATGTAGGCATTCAAACGCCGGACTCGTACAAGAATGTAGAGGACACACCGGAAGACCTGTGGGACAGGATTATTAATGTCAACTTGAAGAGCTACTTCCTGATGTCCAAGTTCGCCATACCGGAGATGCGCAAGCGCGGCGGCGGCGCGATTATCAACACTGCGAGCGTGCAGGGCTTGCAATCGCAAAGGCTGGTGCCAGCGTATGCCGCGAGCAAGGGCGGCGTGCTCTCGCTGACACGGCAGATGGCGCTCGACTACGCTGAGCAAAATGTCCGCGTGCTCGCAGTTTGCCCTGGCACAATCGACACCGAAATGGTGCGGACTGTCGCACGACTGGAAGGCGGCGACACCGACAACATTATTGCGGACTGGGGCAAAGGGCATCCGATCGGCAGGGTTGGGCTGGGCGTTGACGTTGCGAATGTCGTGCTGTTTCTCGCCAGTGACAAGGCAAGTTTCATGACAGGCGAGTATGTCAATGTGGACGGCGGATTTATGGCGCTCGGCGCGTGGGCGTCCGGCGCAGGCGCGGCGCAAGACTGACGAACGCAGGAAGGTTGGCGGGCATGAATAGCTCGGACATGGAAGGCAAGGTTGCCATCGTAACAGGCGGCGCGGGCGGGCTTGGCAGCGAGATATGCCGTAAGTTTGCCGTGCGTGAAGCATCGGTGGTAGTCGCAGACATGAACGGCGAGAGCGCCGCCAATGTTGCATCTGCGATTACGGCAGACGGCGGTCAAGCCGTGTCATTGCAGGTCGAAGTAACCGACGAACAATCCGTTATCGACTGCGTGAAGTCAATCGTCGATAGGCTACGGCGCGTGGACTACCTCGTGCATTGTGCGGGGACGAACATCAAGGCGCCGGTGCTAGACATGTCGCTCGACCAGTGGCAATTATCACTGCAACCGCACTTGACCGGCGCGTTCCTGTTCTGCCGTGAGGCTGGCAGACAGATGGTCGAGCAGGGCGATGGCGGCAGCGTAGTCCTGATGTCGTCAGTTACGGCGATGTCACCCGTGCCGGAGCGCGGCGCATACGGGCCTGCTAAGGCTGCGCTCATAAATTTCGCAGGGCAGCTGGGGCTGGAATGGGCGCAATACGGCATAAATGTCAACGCGGTCTGCCCGGGCGTCGCGCTCACGCCGATGACAAAGATGGTGTATGAACGGGAGCCTGAACTACGCGAACAACGGCTTAAGCGATTCCCGATCAGGCGGGAAGTGTTGCCGGAAGAAGTTGCCGATCTGGTGCTGTTCCTATGCAGCGACAGCGCGCGATACATCAACGGCGTGGGCATCCCCATCGACGGCGGCTTCCTTAATTCCGGCTTCTACCAAGCCCCTTAAGCCAAATAATATCCGCAAACATCCCGCCTTTCGGCATGGCAAATCCAATTGGAGGTACAGGCATGGCGCTGCTGAACAATGACACCGATGTATCCGTGTTGGTGGACGGGCTTGACCATGTGGAAGGCGTCGCGTGGGGCTTAGACGGCTACTGCTACGCCGGCGGCGAGGCGGGTCAGATATACAGCATAGACATCGAGCACAAAGAGGCGACGCAGATTGCGGACACCGGCGGGTTCATCCTCGGACTCGCGCTAGATGCGCAGCATAACATCTACGCCTGCGACACCGGCAACCGCGCGGTAATGAAAATTACGCCGGACGGCAATGTCAGCAAGTATTCCACAGGCGCTCCCGACGAACCGTTCTACACACCAAACTATCCTGCGTTCGATACGCAGGGCAATCTGTATGTCTGCGATTCCGGCGACTGGAAAGCGGATAACGGCAAGATTTTCGTTGTCAGACCCTCCGGCGAGACCAAAGTCTGGACTCGGACGCTGTGCGAGTTCCCGAACGGGCTTTGTGTTGGACCGGACGGCACAAGCTTGTTCGTTGCGATGAGCCTGAATCCACCACGAGTTGCGGAAATCGCGATTGCGCCGGACGGCTCAGCCGGCGATGCGCGCACCGTCGTTGAACTCGCGGGTAAAGTGCCGGACGGCGTGGCATTCGATACCGACGGCAACCTATACATAGCCTGCTACCGACCTGATCGCATCTACCGCCACAGCGCCGACGGCAATCTCGAAATACTCGCTGACGACATCGAGGGCACGATTATCGCAGCGCCAACGAACATCGCATTCTGCGGCGCGAACCGGGATATTCTGCTAAGCGCCAATCTCGGACGCTGGCATATCACGCGGTATGAAACGGACGCAACCGGCTTACCATTGCATTACCCCGATCTCGATGCGCATTCGCATTGACGCTAAACGGACGCTACACATCGGAGGCACGACATGACCCAATACCAACACGAGCGCAATCACGGCTGCCGCGTATCCGATGCTTGGACATTCCGTGGACTGAAGACCGCCGTCATCGAGAACGAGATTTTGCGAGTCGTGGTGCTCATCGATAAGGGTGCAGACATTTACCAGTTCGTGCATAAGCCGACGGACACCGATTTTATGTGGCGCTCACCATGGGGCGTCCGCTCACCACACGCGCGTGTTCCTACATCCGGCGCTCCCGACAGCCTATGGATGGATGTGTATGAAGGTGGATGGCAGACTGTGCTGCCCGGCGGCGGATTCCCCAGCCGCTATATGGGCGCAGATGTCGGTTTGCACGCCGAAGTAAGCACCGTGCCGTGGGACGCGGCGATCATTGAAGACAAGCCGGACATCGTATCAATGCGCTTCTGGGTCCGCGCCGCGCGGACGCCGTTCTTCTTCGAGAAGGCGCTGACGCTGCGTGGTAATTCACCGGTGCTAGAAATCGAAGCGCGTCTCAACAATGAGGGGGAAGAGCCGGTGCCCTGCGTCTGGGGCGAACATATCGCGCTCGGTCCGCCGTTCCTCAGCGAAGACTGCGTTATCGACCTGCCCGGCGGCTTGATTATGAACGAAGAGGGCGACGACTGGCATACGAACATCAAGCTGATGCCCGGCTTGGAGTCGCCTTGGCCAATGTCGCAGCTTCGAGATGGCACCCCCAGAGACCTTAGCCGGATACCACCAAAGGATTTTCGCTCTTATGATATGTCATACATCGCCGATATGCCTGACGGCTGGTACGCCATAACCAACCAGAAGTCCGGCGTAGGCTTTGGCTTCCATTACCCGCAGAATGTGTTCAAGTTCCTATGGTATTGGCACTCATTCGGCGGAGGCTTTGGCTACCCCTGGTATGGGCGCACCTACAACATCGGGCTAGAGCCGTTCACGAGCTATGGCAACGCCGGACTCGCGAGCGCCGTGGAGAACGGCACTGCGCTAATCGTGCAGCCGGGCGAAACCGTCGAAGTGTCGCAACGAGCAGTTGCCTACAGCGGCGCATCGAGAGTCAGTTCCATATCCGAAGACGGTGACGTTCAGATCGTGCCCCGCTCGAAATAAGAGCAGTCCATCGGAATTGTGGCAAGACATGGGCAAAACACCTGTTTTGTCCGCAAAATTGTCAAGGTGAAATTTGGTATTCATTGCCAAATTGACTTGACAGTTTCGTGTCAATCAGTATTATTGCTTGCATATCCTTTTAGTGTTGGGTAATCTGCGAGACTAATCGCGTAGATGAGACTTCACGAGAAAAAGCAGAAAATCTAGAAGGCAATGAGCCTGAAGGAGGGACAATGGTTAGATTACCTTTTGTGGTAAGCAAGTGGAGGCATTTAGGCGTCTTAACTGTTGCGGCAGTCGCGCTGTTCGCGCTCATCGCGTGCGGCGGCGCTGAAACGCCACCGGCGGCGGAGCCGGCAGCACCGGCAGCAGCACCTGCGGCGACAGCACCGGCAGCAGCACCTGCGGCGACAGCAGCGCCAGCAGCAGCAGCACCGACGGCAGCGCCCGCGCCCGCGCCGACAATCGCGCCCGCGCCCGCAATGGCTGGCGAGGTTACGATTACGATGGCGATTCCGGAAGTCTCCGAGCAGTTCGGCGACTTTGAGGTCCAGACTTACGGCGGCAGCCCCGGCGAGATTCAGATGGGTTTCTTCGACCAGCTTCTCGTCCATGACGGTGAAGATCCACTTTCACCGTTCGTGGCGGAGAAGTGGACCATCAATGACGCCGGCAACCTGCTCACGCTCAACATTCGTGAGGGCATTATGTTCCAGACGCCCGACGCTTTCGCTGGTGAGGACTTTGGTGAACTCACCGCTGAGGACGTCGCGTGGAACATGAACCGCCAGAACGCCGTTGTTAACCCCAGCCTAGGCGCGGCGATTGGCGCGCAGCTCGGCGCAACCTTCGGCGAAGCAATCGCCGTTGATGACTACATCGTCGAAGCGCCGATGGTAACCGACATCTTCTGGGGCATCCCGATTAGCGAATTCGACATCAACGACACAACCGTCCGACTCGACAGCAAGGACGCTTACGAGCGCATGGGCGCAGCTGCGGTGCAGTTCGTGCCGGTCGGCTCCGGCCCGTTCACCATCGGTGAGTGGAAGCCCAACGACCGTGGCGAAGTCCACGCAGTAGCGGAGCACTGGATTGAGACCGCGCACATCGGCAAGTTCGTCGTAAGGCAGATGCCCGAAATCACCTCTCGTATGGCTGCGATGGAGACCGGCGAAATCGACCTCGCCGCCATTGACTTCGCCAGGCTCACCGAGCTAGAGGAAAAGGGACTGAAGTTTATCCCCACGATGTCAGACAAAGACACGATGACCCTTAGCGTTATCTGGCCCGGCAACCTCTGGACAGACAAGAACGCGAAGACCGAAGAGGCACTTGAGCCTTGGCTGTCCCCGGTCTATGAGACCGACCTACCGCACCTTGGCAACCCGTGGTGCGACCTCGGCAAGGCTTGCCAGTACGAAGACACGAACAATCCTCCGGGCATGAGCGACATGGAACAGGCGCGACTGGTTCGCTGGGCGCTCTCCATGGCAATCGACCGGCAGGGTATCGTGGATGTCCTTCAGGCAGGACTCGGGACTCCCATCTACCTCGAGCTGATGGGACCGAAGTTCCCTGGCTGGCAGCCTGAGCGCACGGTCAATCAGGGCATGATTAACGCCGCACACGAAAAGTACAGCAGCGACCTGCTGGGTAGCGGCACGGACTGGCCTGAGTACGATGTACCTGCAGCCGAGGCAGACTACGAATGGCCCTGGGAGATCCCCACCGACTACGACGAAGCAGAGCGTCTCCTTGACCTTGCCGGCTTCGAAAGAGGCGCAGACGGCACACGATTCGAGATTAGCCTGAACAAGTACCGCTGCGAGACCGGCGATGTCTGCCTAGAGCAGGCTGACGCTGTTGCGGCGGGCTGGGAAGACATCGGCGTGAGCACCACGCTGCTCACCGAAGAGTACGGCGCAGTTGTAGTGCCGCGCATGCGCGACCGCACGCAGCCTTGGCCCGTTGTTAAGAACTGCAGCGTGGAGACCGCCAATTATCCGTTCGACTGGCCTCCGCCTCCAGCGGACAGCTCCTTCAGCCGCCCGGCATGGGGTTGCTCCTTCGAGAGCCGCTTCCTTGACTTCATGTATGTCGGCATCAATGGCGAGAGGGACAAGCAGGCGCGCGAAGACCTCCACCAGGACATGGTTGACTACTACTACTACTGGCAGCTCTACAGCGGCATGGTTCAGCCGCCGCGCGGAGTCGCTGGCAACCCTGAGACAGTGGAATCCTGGGGTTCCCGCTCCACAGCCGCCGGCTTCTGGGGCAGGCCGCAGCACATCGTTCCTGCTCAGTAAAATCCTGTAATTCATCATAAGTAGGGGAGAGGGGATATTTTCCCTCTCCCTTCCCACATATCTAGTCCATCCCTATTTCGACCTCCTGCATTGGTATGCTTGCCGGAGCAGGACAAGTAACCGTCCCCGTCGATTTGAGACGAAAGCCGTAACTAGGCTAAACCGACTAAGAGGTTCAAGTCCCCTATGGCAAAGTTCTTAGCAAGAAGGTTACTCTCAATCTTCATCTCCCTAATCGGGGCGACAATCTTCATTTTCATTCTGACCAGGCTCGGTCCCGACCCGCTGACGTTGTACATCGGAGACGCGCAGGTTGAGTTGTCTGAGGAACAAATCCAGCTCATCAAAGAGCAGCTGGGCTTGGACAAGAACCTACCCATGCAATACCTGACATGGGTGTGGAACTTGCTCCAGTTCGATCTGGGGCAATCGATTGGCACGCTTAGGCCGGTCAGCGAGATTATCCGCATTCACATTGCCGTAACGCTGATTCTAGCCGCCGGTGCTTGGCTCTTCGCCATTACCGTCGGCATCAGCATGGGCATATTAGCGGCTGTGAAGCGCGCGACTTTCTGGGACTATATTGGACGCATATTCGCCCTGATGGGGCAGGCGACGCCGCAGTTCTGGTCGGGCGTACTAGCCATCTTCTTCTTTGCCGTGCTCTTACGAGAGTGGTTCGGCTTCGACTTTTTCCCTACCGGCGGCATTGGTGAATACGACGGTTTCCCTCTGCACTGGGGCAATGCCAAGTACTACATATTGCCGTGTATCGTCTTGGGCTGGCCCGCGTCTGCCAGCATCATGCGCCTCACGCGCTCTTCAATGCTTGAGATTCTCGACTCCGAATTCATCAAACTCGCGCGGGCGAAAGGCGTTAGTCCGCTGACAATCATCTGGAAGCACGGACTTCGTAACGCCATCATTCCCCCGCTGACTTCGGCCTTGGTATTATTGGCGGACTACCTAAACGGCGCGCTCGTCGTGGAGATTATCTTCTCTATGCCCGGTATCGGCACAGTCGCGCTAAACCAGGCTGTGTACGATAACGACTGGCCCCTTCTGGCTGGCACGGTGTTCGTCTTCCTCGGTATCTATGTAACCTTCGCATTCCTAGCGGACATCCTTTACGCGCTAATAGACCCCCGCATACGGTATGAATAGCCATGCAGTCTAATCCTACAATGACCGATCTCGAACGCGATCTTATGGGTATGCGCCAGTACCCGCCGGTACTGCAGCAGTTGAACTCGACTTGGCGCTTCATTCGGCGCTGGCCCGTCATACCCATGACCATCCTCGCGATCCTAATCTTCTGCGGGATATTCGCGCCTGCGCTCGCGACTCACGGGGAAGCAGCAGGTGGAATCCGCGATCGCCACTATCCGCCTATCTGGATGGACGACGAGCGATACGACCGCCTACGTGAGAACGGCGAAGACGCTGGCAGTTGCCTTTGGCGCGCCGTCACGGGCGACCCCGAGACAACAAAGCGCGCCGATGTTTGCCAGTTCCACATTTTCGGCACCGACCACTCCGGCCGTGATGTCTTTACCCGCATGCTGCACGGAGCGCGCATATCCTTGTGGGTCGCGGCGATCGCGCTAGTCTTCGGCTTCATAGTCGGCACATCGATGGGCGTCATCGGTGGCTACGCAGGCGGCTGGATAGACGAAATCATAACTCGCGCAGTGGACATCTGGCAGGCGTTGCCATTCCTAATGGTCGCACTCGTCTGCGTCCTTATCTTCGGGCAGAGCACCGTGCTGCTTCTCGCGCTGATGGCGGCGCTCTCGTGGGTGCCGTTCGTCAGGGTAATCCGTGGTCAGACGCTGACAATCAAAAATCAGGCGTTTGTAGATTTGGCTCGTGTCGCCGGCTGTTCCACTGCGCGCATCCTCATCAGGCACATCGTTCCCGGCGTCATCAACACGGCGGTCGTAATCGCGACACTCATTGTCGGTTCGTTGATTCTGGCGGAGGCGGCGCTCAGCTTCTTGGGTGCAGGTGTCCCAGCACCGGACGCCACTTGGGGCAGCATGGTCTCCGAGGGCAGGAGCTACATCAGCACCGCTTGGTGGCCTACTGTACTGCCCGGTCTTGCAATCTTTATGGTTGTGCTGTCGTTGAACTTCACTGGCGACTGGCTGCGCGACCGCCTTGACCCAAGGCTGCAGCAGATAGGCTAGTCCGGATTCATTGATAAGCGCGAAAGGCGTCAAATACTGACGCCTTTCTATTTCTGGGCAGAACTCGGAAAGGGGCATATACCATCTTGACCATGGTTTATTCCTGCCCGATTCACAGCCATAGATTCCGCTCCTTCGCAAGCCGATGCTGAACCTCGAAACCGGTGTCTGGATACTCGTTCGGCTGTGCGTGGGCATATTTGCATCAGTCGCGCTCGCCGCCGTGACCTGGGTCTTGTCGAGGCTCTTTCTGCAATATGTCGCGCTTGACACGACGACCATCTACATCATGCAGTCGCTGCTAATCGGCGTGCCGGCAGGCATCGGAGGCGTTGCCGCGTGGTGGAACTCGGATGCACCGACAGGTCTGAAAGTGGCAATCACCGCAGCCGTGCCACCGGCGACCGCACTGACCGCATGGTTGACTCTGGAAATAAGAGGCGTGTATTCGTACTACGGGTTGCTTGGAGGATCGCAGCGCGTCCCAGTCATCGACATTGGCGACCTGCTTGGTACCGTCATTACAGCTTCCATCATCGCCGCGAATGTCTTCGCCGCCGCGCCATATCTGTATCGCCTGTTTCGACACCGTGAGGCGTGAACTTCGCAAGGTACGCTGCAACAGATTGTCCGACAATACACACTTATATGCAGCAACTATCTATGCAGCAACTATCCGACATCCTGATGCCTTGCAACGACCACTCCCATCTCTGAAAGGATCTGTTTCCCCTCATATCCCCATAGGCCCGGTAGTGCCCGGCCTCTCCTCCCAATCTTCACTCGCGCCGTCTTGTGGTTCGTAGCCAAGCACTCGCCGGGTTGTATCGATGTCCCAGATGCTCAGTGCATTGTCGGATTCGCCGTTGACAACGGTGAATCCGACCGACTGCGGCGCGTCGATGCTCTTCTGAATGAGTTGCGCCGCGTCCCGGTGACTCAGCCAAAGCGACAGCGCGGAGGGAGCGAAAGTCGGGTCGTCGGGAGTCATCACCCAGCCAATCCGCAGGCAGATGACCGAAATGCCATATTCGTCGTGGAAGTAGCTGCCTAGAGATTCCCCGAACGCCTTGCTCACGCCATAGTAGCTATCCGGCCGCAGCAAGTCGGGCGTCAGCGGGTCGAACGGACGGCGGATTTCGCCAAGTCTGCCGTCGTAAATAGCCTTGTACGGGTCCTGACGCATCGGGTAATTGCCGACGGCATGGTTGCTGCTGGCGAACACGACGCGCTTCACGCCGGACAGCCGCGCCGCCTCGTACACATTGCGCGTCCCAATGATGTTGCTGCTCAGTACCGACTCCCACGATGCACGCGGACTTGGGTCTGCGCCAAGATGCACCACCACGTCAATACCCTCGAACGCCGGTAATATGTCGTTTAGGTTCGCTATGTCCGCGACCATCATCGGCACGGATTCTACATCGACCTGATCGATACCGCTCAGGTAGTATCGTTCGCCAAGTTCGCGCCGAATGATACCGCCAATTTGCCCCGCTATTCCCGTAACGAGCACTCGCTTCTTGTCAACCATAATTCTGTCCAGACCTAATCCTGTATAATCTGATTGCACGCATGCGATTGAACGCGTGCGTTGTTGGAATCACGAACGATGAAACTCAAAGAGGAAGACAAATGATAGGCGTTCTCACACATCATTGGGCAAAGGACGACATGATTGACGAAGCGCGCGAGCTTCTTGACCGCAACGGCGCGGCACAGAGCAGGGCACCCGGCTTCGTAAGCCGCGAAACATTCTACTCGCTCAACGATCCCACGAAAATCACCACGATGGTGAAGTGGGGCAGCGACGACATCTACGAAGTCTGGCGCGCCAGCCCTGAGCGTGCCGCCGTAATGACTGGCGCAGACGCGCTATGGTCCAAGCATCCAGAATCCGAGCGCTTCCAAGTCGCTGAGTGATTCTCACTCTAGCAATCAGGCGTCAAGGATGGGATTGTCCAACTGACCGATATGAGTCATGCAGACTATCCCATCCCCTAAATCTGTTCATCCTGTTAAGTTACTATCCACGCGCCAGCAAAATGCGCAGCACTTCGGGCGCCGCCTGTATCGCGCGTTCGCGCAACCGCTCTTCGTCGAGGCTGCCCAGCGGATGCGGCAGCACAACGAAAGGGTAGTCCGGTATGCCACCGATGTTTGACATCGCCTTGCCGCTGGATATGAACGGCTCGGTGCAGATGACCGCTGTAGGGACACCACGCTTTTCAAGGGTAATTCCGTCGTGCACACTGCACGATGAGCAAGATCCTCAATCGCCCGACGAGGTAATTACCACGTCGCATTGCTCCACAAGCTCGTCGATGATGTGATCCGGGCATGGGCGCGAGGCGTTCATCTTGTTCCGAGCCACAACCGACTTGAACTCATAACGGTCTGCCAGCACTTCCTGTGTGAGCGCCAGTATTTCCTCAGAGTTAATCTTGCCGTTCGCCAGCAAGCCGATTACTTTGCCTTCAAGCGTATCCGGCCGCTCCGCTACGACCGCGTCGTTCGGTATCGCATGAACGGTCGGGTCAAGAACTTGGACTCTTTCCGCAGTTACCATAGTCCTTCCTCCTTAATTCGGCTGCGTATTTGCAGCACCTTACTATCAGTGGCACTTTCAGCCAACATTCTAACTAAGGCAATTCAATCTGACGGCACACCGAGCGCGAATTCGACCCGCCGCCCCACAAGGGAATCACTTGCGAAAACGCACCCGCGAAACCGCCGGCGACGAGTAGTGTAATGCTGTCCGGCGAGTCTGCCGTTGCCAACACTGCGTCCGCGTCCAAGCCGTCGGGCATTTCGCGTCCTGAGCTTTGCCACTCCGTAACCGTGCGCTGGGCGTTTTCGTGCAGGAAGCGCTTGACATCCGCCTTGCTCCAACCCGCCGCACCTAGGTAGCCGACATGCTCAGGGCAAAGAACGACGACAAGCTCGCCTTGTCCGTATCCCGCTGCGAACATAGCATCTCGGAAACTCACGAGTATCGTTTCGGGCGTGTTGCCGGTGTGATTTGGCACTTGCGTCGCAGACAGGCCGGCAAACAGTGTTATCGCGCTCGTGCCTGCCGCCAAGCCGCGCTCTTCGTGCAACGGTTCCCACGGGCTGACTTGCTCCGCCTCCGCGATGCACCAGGTGTATTTGCCCGGATGCCCCAACGTCGCCTTGTCGAGTACGCCGGGCAACGCGCCGGTTACATTGATGATTACAAGGCGAATCGCGCGCCCGATGGTCGCGTTCGCACGATGCCCGGGACCGAACACGCTCACCGACGAGTTCATCGCCAGGTCGTCTGCGACGGGTCCGCTGACGACAGCGAGCACAGCGGCGCCCATCGTGCTGACCGTTATCGCGTGCAGGTTGAACTGCGGCTCGCACAGCGCTTCGACCGCCGCCAACACGACCGGAAAATACTCCGGCAGACAGCCTGCCATTACGGCGTTAATCGCCACTTTCTCGACGGTAATGACCCGACCTTTTGTAGGCTCAGTCCCCAAAATTTCCGACGGTGAGCGGCCAACATAGTCGAGCATTTCGCCGACCTTCTCCGGCGTGGGCGGCACGACTGGCAACCCATCAGTCCAGCCTACGCGAAAGTAATGCTCGATAGCGTCGGACGAACTGTCAAATTCAAACAACTCCGATGTCAGTGATTGCGTGCTCAAGAATGTTCTCCATTAGCAAACTGGTGTTGCGCCGATTATATGCCTGTGATCTCTCGCGGTCAATCACAGTGATGTCTGTGCTTTTACACCTGTTTCTTATACTGCGAATCTCATCTATCTAAGTCGTCCTCTTTGAGAAGAACGGCTTATCGCAAATCCCGCCAATGTGATAAAGTTACCATCGGAAACACAAAGGCAACGGCAACAGCCAAATTTGCAATATAAGGAGGACGCATAGATATGCAATCCCAGCCCACAACCACCCGCGTAGTTAAAGAAGAAGCGCGCGCGCCGTCCGCGATGGTCGCGACGAAAGACCGCGAGGCAACTCGTGCAGGCCTGCGAATGCTCGCGCAGGGCGGTAATGCTGTCGATGCCGCGGTCGCATCATGTTTCGCCATTGGCGTCATCGAACCCGCATCCTCCGGAATCGGTGGCGGCGGATACTTAGTCTATCAGGTCGGCGAACAAGGCGGCGTTATCGGATTTCCAATGAAGGGACCGCTCGCCGCTACTCCTGATATGTACGAACTCACCGGAGAGGCAGCGACCGGCTCATTCGGCTGGCCCGGCGTGGTCAATGACGAGAATATCGAAGGATTTCGCGCCATCGCTACACCCGGCGCAGTTGCAGGACTTTGCGAAGCGCATCGTCGTTTCGGCAAACTGCCCCTCAGTGAGGTGGTCGCTCCCGCAGTCAGTCTGGCGCGGGACGGGTTCATCCCCAACCTATTCGGGCTGAATCAGATAAGCACCACGGCAGGAATGCTGCTGCGCTACGACGAGTTGCGCCGCGTGCTGATGCCCGGCGGCAATATGCCGATGGGTGATGTTGTGGACAGGGCAGTGCTCAAGCAGCCGGAACTCGCTGATGTTCTCGAAGCAATAGGCAAGGGCGGTCCTAACGCATTCTACAAGGGCGACATTGCAAAGGCGATCACTTCAGACATTCAGAACAACGGCGGCATTTTGTCCGAAGAGGACATGGCGAATTACGAGCCTAAAATCTGGGACAGCGGCTTGGAGTTCAAGTATCGTGGGCATACTGTCCGCGTTCCGCCATTCGCATGCGCCGGCATCACGAGCGCGATGACGCTGAAACTGTTGGACGGCTTTGATTTGTCGTCGATGGAACACAATTCAGCGGACATGCTGCACGCCTACATTTCCAGCGCTCGCCTGGCGTACGCGGACCGATTCCAATATCTCGCTGACCCCGCATTCGCCGATGTGCCGTGGAACGGGCTAGTGTCTGACGAGTACACCGAGTTGCGCCGCGCGACGATTACGGATTCGATGAATGGCGCCGCCGAAGCGGGCAATCCGTGGGTTCAGGAGGGGAGGGAGCCGACCAGCGTGCTGCCCGCCAGCCGTCCCGCCGAGGACAAAGGCACGACGCATCTAGTGGTAACCGACTCCGAAGGAAACGGCGTGTCGATTACGAACACGATAATGTCCGGATTTGGCTCTGGCATCATACCCAAGGGCACGGGCGTGATTATGAATAACGGCATGATGTGGTTCGACCCGGTGCCTGGGCGCATTAATTCAATCGCTCCGGGCAGGCTGCCGCTGAACAATATGACGCCCGCGCTGGTGATGAACAAGGACGGCGTGCGAATGGCGGTCGGCGCATCAGGCGGTCGGCGCATAACGAATTGCGTAACGCAGCAGATTGTCAAGGTCATCGACTACGACATGGGCCCGCAAGCGGCGATAGACTCGCCGCGCGTGGACTGCAGCACGCCGCACACCAGTATCGACCCGCGCCTTGACGCTACAATAGTCGCCGAGCTGGAACGGCGCGGCCACGACATCCGCGCGATCCCTGAGAGCTTCATCGCGTCCGGCTTTCCGACATTTGCCAGCCCAGTAGCCATCGTGCGCGGCGAAGATGGCACCCGTGCCGGCGTGGATACATTCCAAGCGGCTTATGCGGAAGGTTTGTAGCTGTGGCGCAAATCTGGCGCAATTGTATGGAATGGAGGCTTTGGCAGTTCATGCCAACCTCCATCCTTGACTGCGGTGTGCGTCTTGACCGTCATCCCAAGCACAGCGAGGAACCTGAATTCGCGCGCTACCGCTCCGGCCGCCACGACAGAAAGCCCTGACGCACCGGCGACACGCCCTTGACCAAGACGCCGCCTTCTACATCGACCAGCAGCTCGTCCATCGCCTCGCGCAATCTGTCTTCTTCCGCACTGCCTGTCTTAATGAAGAGACGATTGCGCAGCTGCGACAGCGCTACTTCGCGGTCCTCGAACTTGTCCGGCATTACGGGCGGCATCATCTTCACATCCGGATAGATGCCCATTTCCCAAAGCGCATTGACCAGCTCCGGCAGCGCGGGCATATCGATCCGCTCTTCTCCGTGCACGGGCTGCCAGAAGCGCGAGATGCGGCTCATCGGCGATTCGACGAACGCTAACAATATGACCAGTTCAGTCGCGTGCGAGTCCAGCTTGCGCACGAACGGCTCGAGGTCCGTTACGCCGTACACGACATGCGCGCAGAGCACCACATCCGCCACGTCAAGCTCGGCGTTTTCCCAAGTGGACTGCGTAACGGACACATTGCAGATACCCGCGTCGTACGCGACCTCGCGCAGCTGCGTGATCATGCTGCCGGACGGCTCAACAACCGCTACATGGTCGCACTTCAACGCCATCGGCAGCGCCATGCGTCCCGCGCCGCCGCCAACATCGAGGGCGGTGCTGCCTTCGCGCACCATTGCCAGCAGCAAATCCAGCACCGCATCGCCTTCACGGCGCGGGTCGTGGCGGAAGAACCGTGCGTACGGCTGCCAGAAGTCGTCGTCTGACCATCCGGCCGAAGCCATCACCGCCTCCGACTGCGCGTGATGTGCCTTGACCCGCTGATTCCAAGCGTCTATTGCACTCATATATAAAACCTTTCTGCATGTTCTTGTATCTGCAAGATGCATCATTATGTCAGCAAGCCATTTGACTTGCAAAGCGATCACACATAACCTAACGCACGATTGTTGTACAATTGGGGCTGACTCCCTGCGTTGGTAACGACTTATGCGAAACAGAGAACGGAATCGATTCCCAATAGAAATCGCGCGTGTCGTAGATGGCGACGGGTTCGAGGCGCGCGTTCTCGACGGGTCCGGCAGATATATCGCCATCCGTCTTTACGCCATAGACGCACCAGAGGCTCCGCAGAAATATGGCAAGCAAGCCACCGAATGTCTCATAAGCCTTGTCCGGCAAGGGCGGCGCTTCTGGGCTGATGTCAAGAACCCAAATGACCCTTATGGACGGACAGTAGCGGTTGTGTACAAAGACGGCTTTGAGGCCGTAAATACTCTCAATTACGCTATGGTGCGAGAAGGCTTAGCATACTGGTACAGCCATTTTGAAGATGGACAAAATGAACTAGGTCTCAGGGAGGCAGAGCGAACGGCCTACATGGAAGGCAAAGGCATCTGGCAACACCCGAACTTAGAACGTCCTTGGGACTACAGGGATAGGGTGCAGGCTGAAGAGGAGCGTCAGCGGCGACAGGAACAAGCCAACAGACAACGAGCACAAGAGGAAGGAGAATTAAGACGACAACAGGCACACGCTGAGAGAGAAAGGCGACGGCATCAGAGAACGCGAGCCGAAATAGAACAGCGTGAGAATCTCATAACACAAGCAGCAGTTGCGTTTATTGCTGCAGGTGCCCCCGTGGACGTACTCGGTAATGATGGGCTTACTGCATTGTCTCGCGCGGCATACAATGGTAATACAGAAATAGCAAAGGCGCTTATTCAGGCGGGCGCGGACGTCAATGTGAGAAATGAACGTGGGTGGACACCGCTGCATTGGACGGCTAATCAAGGTCACAATGAGATAATGGAGAATCTCATTGATGCAGGTGCTGACATCAACGCGAGTGATAAGGATGGTCTGACCCCTTTGCATTATGCTTCCAATGAAGGTCATACAGAGACGGTGAAGGTGCTCATCACCGCAGGCGCCAATATCAACGCGCGAAGTGAAGAAGGCTGGACACCTTTACATCGCGCAACGTTCGAAGGTCATAAGGAAACTTCTCTAGTGCTGGTTACTTCTGGTGCAGACGTGGATACGCCCTATGATGGATGGATACCTCTGCACTGGGCATCCGCAAATGGTCATGTTGAAATAGTGAAGGCACTCATATGCACGAGTGCTAACGTCAACGCAAGGAACAAAGATGGGCTAACACCTTTACATTGTGCGGCTAATGGAGGGCACAGAGATATATCAGTTATGCTTATCTCTGCTGGCGCGGATGTGAATATGAGAGATAACCGTGGGTGGGATCCCTTGAATTGGGCGACTTCAAAGGGTCATACAGGAACAGCGAATGTGCTCAGGGTAAAGGGTAACAGAACCCGTGACTCAAGTGGTAGTTCGCCGGGATGTCTATCTCTCGTTTCAACGGTTACTGTGGTTGCGATTTGTGTCAGTTTCATAGTTGTTTCTCTCTGAGAGATACTGGATTGACTGTCACTTCACTCTCTCACTTCATTAGTGCTAGCTCAGTGCCCTCACGTCCTTCCATCCTGTCCATCCATGTCGGATTTCATTTGCGCCCACGCCCTCTAAGTAGTATCCTTTCCCTTGCAATTAGAATCCTTTCACATCAGTAGGCAAGGGTTTGGGACAGGTTAATCCCCATCCTAATTATCCTGTTAGTTTCCGCCGGACGATAGACATCCATGACAATTTTCCAATACATCGACAATCCCATCCCCTGGGCGATAGTCGGATTCATCATCGGCTTGGTGCTCGGCGTCAACTTCGCGTCCGTCGTGCTGGTCGCTATTGGGCTTGGCGCGTTTATCCTGTACGTCTTTGTGCACGGTCCGGCGAAGACTCAGACGGAGGGCAAACTATTCGCGGCGTGCCCCATCTTCATCCTGGCGTGGATGGTCGGTTTCTTCGTGCATGGACTGGTGTTCTGATGGCAGCCGCGACTTCGCCCGTTCGCGCGTCGCTCTTCGTGACCTGCATCATCGACCAGATATACCCTGAGGTCGGCGACAGCACGGTGCGCTTGCTGCGTCGTCTAGGCGTTGAGATGGACTTTCCTGCGGCGCAGACTTGCTGCGGGCAACCTGCGTTCAACTCCGGATTCTGGAGCGATGCAAAGCCACTCGCACGCCGGACGATTGAACTATTGCAGCACGATAGGTATGTCGTCGTGCCTTCCGGTTCGTGCGCCAGCATGATGCGCGTATTTTACGCCGAGCTGTTCCACGACGAGCCCGCGATGCAGCAGAGAATCGCCTCTCTCGCAAGCCGTACTTACGAGCTGACAGAGTTTATCGTAGATGTACTGAGAATCGACGACCTCAGCGCTTACGTTGAAGCTGATCCAAGCCAACATAAACGCAAAATAACTTATCACGAAGGCTGCCACTTGCGCCGCGAGCTGCACGCGCAAACTCAACCGCGTACGCTGTTAGACTCGCTGCCGGACGTGGAACTTGTCGAGATGGAACAATCCGAGGTCTGCTGCGGATTCGGGGGCACCTTCTCCGTGAAATTCCCCGAGATCTCAGGAGCAATGCTAAACGACAAATTGGAATACGCAGGCAAGACCGGCGCGGACGCGATTACCGCTTGCGATAGCAGCTGCCTGATGCACATCGGCGGCGGCATCGCAAAGCGCTGTATGGACATTCAGCCGCAGCACATAGCGCAGGTTCTAGACGACGCGCTGACCGGATAAACGCAATGCAGGTAACTACAAAACAGTTCACGGACTCTGCCGCAAGCGCGCTGAACGACGAGAAGATTCAGGCGAACTTGCTTGGGCTGTACGGCGGATTTCACCAAGCGAGGCTCGATGCATCCGCCGCTACGCCCGATTGGGAGGCGCTGCAAGATCGTGGCCGCGCGATCAAGGCGCACACCATCGCAAATCTGGATTCCTACTTGCGCATGGCAATGGAGAATGTCCAAAAGGCAGGCGGCAATGTGTACTTCGCCAAGGACGCCAACGAGGCGACTAGCTATGTCACCAGCCTTGCGCAGTCCAAAGGCGTGAAGACTGTCGTGAAGAGCAAGTCCATGGTGTCCGAAGAGATGGGCTTGAACGAGCGTCTTGAAGAGGCGGGCATCGAATCCGTTGAGACCGACCTTGGCGAGTATATTATCCAGCTCGCTGGCGAAGCGCCATTCCACATCATCGCGCCGGCAATCCACAAGTCGCGCGAGGATGTATCCGAGCTGTTCGAGGACAAGTTGAATGCGCCGCACTACACCAGCATTGACGACCTTGCACAGGAAGCGCGCCGCCAACTGCGCGAGAAGTTCATCGCCGCGGATATGGGCATCACCGGCGCGAACTTCATAGTCGCTGAGACGGGCACGCTCGTGCTGGTAACGAACGAGGGCAACGGGCGGATGTGCACATCTATGCCGCGAATTCATGTCGCCATCACGGGCATGGAAAAGGTCGTGCCGTCCATCGAAGATATGGGTATTATGCTGCGCCTGCTCATACGCTCGGCGACGGGGCAGCGCATTTCCAGCTATGTGACCGCTGTAACCGGACCGCGCCGTGCGGAAGATGAAGACGGGCCCGAAGAATTTCACCTAGTCATCGTGGACAACGGACGTTCGCGCCTGCTCGCCGACCCGGACTTGCGCGAAGCATTGTACTGCTTGCGCTGCGGCGCGTGCCTGAACGCCTGCCCGGTCTATCGCAAGGTCGGAGGGCACTCGTACGGCTGGGTCTATCCCGGACCCATCGGAGCAATAGTGTCGCCGATGCTCACGAATCTGTCAGATGCCAAAGACTTGCCATACGCGAGCAGTTTGTGCGGCGCGTGCAAAGAGGCGTGTCCGGTGAAGATAAACCTGCCGAGAATGCTGCTGTATCTGCGGCGCCAGCTTGCCGAGGGCGACAAGTATCCGCGGCACAGGACATCAACGACCAAAGAGCGCCTGGCAATGAAGGCATGGCGCATGGCGGCGTCCAATTCATTTGCTATGTCGGCCGCGAGCAAACTCGGCAGACTGGCGCAGCCGTTCATGCCTAGCGAAAACAAGGATAAGGCAGGATCATCGCCATTGTCAGCTTGGACACGCTACCGCGCTCTGCCGAGCCTTGCATCTCGACCATTCCGTAAGCGAACCAAAGACCACAATCTGTGAGCCGATTCGATAGCAACGCACTGCCAGCCGTTGCTGACCACTCGCATTGACATACCGTACGCCAATGAAATCCGAAGACTTTCTAACCAATCTGAGCCGCAGTCTAGGGCGAGACGCCGTTCCGAATGTTACGCCTGACGCAGCGACGCACCTGTCGCTGAGTTCTGCGATGGCGCAGGAACGGGCGCAGCAAGTCGCGGCTGACATGTCAGCGCGAGCCGACGAATTGATGGCGAGCTTGGAACGCACCGCCGCCGAAGCCGCCTGGCGGGTGTTCCGCGCGAAATCGCCGCAGGATGCAACACACTACATTCGTGAGGTTGCGCGCGACATCGAAGCGCGCACCATGTTGCGAACCACACACGCCGCACTGGACGCTCTCGACGTCGAAGAGGCTATGCATGGCACCGGCATTACGCTCGAAGTGATGGCGGTCGATCAGGACACACCGGACGATGCGCAGGAAGCCATGCGCGGCGAACTGCGGGGGAAGGCGATAGGCACAGACATCGGCATCACCGGCGTGGATTACGCAATTGCGGAGACAGGGTCATGCGTGTTGCTGCCACGCAAAGGCGTCAGCCGGGTCATCTCGCTGCTGCCGCCCGTGCACATTGCAGTCGTGCGCTCCGGACAAGTGCTGCCAAGCCTCGACGAACTCTTCACGCTCCGCCGGCAGGACTTCCTCACCGGCGACATCGGCAGCTACTTAAACATTATTTCAGGACCAAGCCGTTCAGCGGACATCGAGTACCAGCTGGTTACCGGTGTGCACGGCCCCGGCGAAGTCCACATGATCCTGCTTGACTGACTTGGCAGAGCGGACAGGGTAGGGGAGTGAGTGCCGTTACGACATTCTAGCTATGTTCGCCGAAGACCGCTGATCCCGCCTTCATGAACCTTAGCGCCTGTTCCGTTGCATTGGCGATGAGTTCGGCCGCACGGGTTGACGCTTCGTCTAGGCTCATAGGTCCCGGCGTAATCGACGTGAGAGCGTCAATGCCATGCTCGTGGACATCCTGGAAACCAGCGCCCAACGAGCCGCTAACGCCTACTACCGGGATGCCCAGCCGTTTCGCGCGCTGCGCCACGCCTACCGGCGCCTTGTTGTAGATGGTTGAATGGTCCATGCTGCCCTCGCCCGTGATGACGAGGTCGCAGCCGGGCAGGTAGTCGTCCAAGCGAATTGTACCCAACACGATGTCCACGCCGGCACGAAGTTCGCCGCCAGCGAAAGCGATCATGCCTCCGCCTAGTCCGCCTGCCGCGCCAGAGCCTGCCACATCGTTGATGGTCGCGCCAATATCGCGCTCCACAACTGCGGCGAAGTGCGAGAGGGCGGCGTCTAGCTCGGCAATCATTTCAGGCGTGGCGCCCTTCTGCGGGCCGTAAATTGCGGATGCGCCGGTCGGTCCGGTCAAAGGATTATTGACATCGCAGGCGACCATAAACTCGCACTGAGCAATCCGAGCGTCCATTCCCGAAGTATCGATATTTCTCAGCCGTGCGAGAGGCGCGCCACCGAATGGTAGATCGTCGCCGGCATCGTCCAACAGTCTAACGCCGAGCGCCTGCGCCATTCCCGCGCCGGCGTCGTTCGTCGCGCTACCACCGATGCCCACGATGAAGCGCCTGAAACCGGCGTCCAATGCGTGCGCGATAGCTTCGCCAAGGCCGTATGTGGTCGCCGCGAGTGGGTTGCGCTCGTCCAGCGGCACTAGGGCAAGCCCCGATGTCCGTGCCATTTCTATTACAGCGGTTATGCCATCGCCCATGGCGCCCCACTGTGCCATGCGGCGCTCGCCTAGCGGTCCGGTAACTTCTAGGTCGTGAATGCGTCCGCCGGATCCTTCAACCAGAGTTTCGAGTGTACCGTCGCCGCCGTCTGCCACCGGAACCGTGACGACCTGGGCCTCGGGCACAACCCGCTTGATGCCTTCGCGCATCGCCGTTGCCGCATCCAACGCCGATATGCTTCCCTTGAATGCCTGTGGTGCAATTACAATCTTCATAATGCCGAGAATTATATCATCCGCACGGCACGCCTGTGTACATACTCTCCCTGCAATGAATTCAAGAAATCCAATGGCAGGAACATCTAGAATCACTGTCTGCAGCATATCTGTATATGGCATCAAGCCTTATTTCGGTGAGAATTGTACCGCATGGAACGAATTTGCGCCTCTTGACTATATGTTCATATTCCTATAACCTTGAATTATGCCTAGAATACGAGAGCACTCCGAACCAACTCGCAAGCTATACGCTGACATCCGCGAGGACATATATCTTGCCGCAAAGTCGCGTGCCGCGGAACTGCGTGTGCCGATGCGCCGCTTCGTGGAGGACGCGCTGACGAATGCCATATCAGGCGATTCTGCTCCGTTATCGCGGTCGTCCGATGCTGCGGCGGCACCTATCGAACCGTCTGTATGGGATGACCAATATCTGCGCGCGCAGGCGAACCAACCGCTAGGCGCGCCGATTGGGCTTTCGGATGACGAGGCGCGCCGTGTTGCGCTTGGCGCATTCGATTTCAGCAACAGTATCGACGCACCAATGCACGACTCAGATTCTAGACAGCCTGAGTTCCAAGCACTAGGCAGAGTCGGCGATCCGGTCGATTTCTCCGACGAAGACGCCGCGCACTTGGCGCGGACGGCGCTAATGTTCGGCGCTCCCAACGACGGGGAGGCGGATAGTGGCTGAAATGCTTCTCGACAGGACGCTCTTCGACGATCTGCGCAGTGGCGATGCTGCCGCGCGCGCGACGGTCGAATCCATTCTGGACGGCGACATCCAAGCCGCCATATCTCCTCTGACCGTATTCGAACTATGGCAGAGCGGCGATATTGACAGGCGTACGGAGATTGGATTCCTCAGCGTGCTGCGTTTTGTTGAAGAGGCACCGCCCAACATTGAGACCGCTAGAACTGCCGGGCTGTTGGCGGCAGATTATCAGAAGGGCGACGAGTCGCATTCATTAGAGCGCGATGTCTCGTATATCGCGCTGGTAGCCGCAACCGCAATTCAACTCGATATCCCAATATGCACCCGCGCCGCCGACGCTTTTGCGCAGTTCGGTGTGGAAATTATCGCGTACTGACTTGTCTCTTTCGGCGGCATTCAAAGCAACACGCAAAATTTAGTAATTCAACCTTATTTGCGGTTTGCAGGCCAGTCTCTCGTTCGTTAGATTTCTGCCGTTGCGCCGCCGCTTGTAAGCAAAGCCAAACGCAAATCCGGCTGACTTATGGCAGATTCGTGATGGCCCGGCAAAGCAGTAAATGTCCCATCTCAGCCGCCCACGATTGACTGGAAATTCGTTGCTGAGTGTATAGCCGCGCGTTTGACATATCGCATAGCCTTACTTACGATGCACTTGTATGAATAGTGGAGTCGTGGCTTATGAGGCACATTTTTGCGGTCTCGCTGATACTGTTTGGCTTTGGTGGGCTTCTGGCAGTGCAGTACATTGGCACGGCTGAGGCGGCGAGTCAGGCGGCGGGCGGCGAGGCGCATCTGCTGGTCATTGACGACGCCATCACGCCATTGGAAGCGAACAACTTTGCCGGCGTGGTTGACGACGCCGGCAACGCTAGCGCCAGCTTGCTAATTGTGCAGCTGAGCACTCCCGGCGGACTGCTTGATTCCACGCGTGAGATTGTAGAGGAAATCTTCGCCGCGCCGGTTCCGGTCGTCGTGTATGTATCGCCGCCCGGTGCCCGCGCCGCCTCTGCCGGCACATTCATCACCGCCGCTGCGCATGTCGCTGCGATGGCGCCAGCGACCAACATCGGCGCGGCGTCTCCGGTCAGCGCAGGCGGTGAAGACCTGCCCGACACAATCCGTGAGAAGGCGACTCAGGACGCATCTGCCTTCCTTCGCAGCATTGCCTCGCAGCGTAACCGAAATGCCGACGCCCTCGAAGAGACGGTACTTGCCGCGCGGTCGTACACAGCCGAAGAAGCGCTTGATTTGCGAGTCATAGACCTGCAAGCGGATAACCTTGCCGACCTATTGGAGCAGCTCGACGGCATGGAGATTGAATTCAACGGCGAGAATGTCGTGCTTGCCACGCAAGGCATGACCGTGACGCCTATCGAGCGCACGCCGGTTGACCACTTCATGCGCTTTCTCGCGAACCCGAATGTAGCGTTCTTGCTGCTGACCATCGGCGGTATCGGCATCCTCATCGAGCTGTTCAGCCCCGGCTTGATTGGCCCCGGAGCGGTCGGAGTAATCGCGCTAACGCTCGCGTTTCTTGCATTTGGCAGCTTGCCCGTCAATTGGGTCGGCGTCGGGCTGATTGTGCTGGCAATGGCGCTGTTCTACCTTGAAGCGCAGGCGCCGGGCATCGGCTTATTTGGTATAAGTGGAGCGGTAGCATTCGTCGTTGGCGCGTTCCTGCTGTTCGGCAATATCAGCATCACACCGCAAGCTCCGGAGCTGCCGGACGCACCGAGCCTTTCCATCAGTCTGTGGGTGATCGGCGCGGTGTGCGCGGCGATGTTCGCGTCGCTGCTGCTTACAGTCAGGGCAGTGCGCCAAGCGCGCAGAGCACCCGCATACTACGATTTCTCGACGAGCAACCCGAACAATCTGGTCGGTACAATCGGCACGGCAACAACCGACCTCAACCCGACTGGCAGCGTGCAAGCGGCAGGCGAGCAGTGGAGCGCGGTTTCTGAGAACGGTATTCCCGTTCCGAGCGGCGAGCGTGTTATGATAGTGGAAGTGAGTGGGCTTGTATTGAAAGTAACGAGCGAGTCCGCCTTTTCCGAACGGACGGAGCGGTGATGGATCCCGAACTACTGTGGGCAGCGCTGATTGTCGCGGCAATCATACTTTTCATCGCGGAAACGCAGATGCCCGGCACGGGTATTTTCGGCATCGCTGGTGCGGCGTGTCTAATCGTCGGCGCATTCATGGTCAGCAGCGGCAATCCCGCGATTGTCGGGGGCGCGGCGCTTATTTCCATTGGCAGTGTGGCTTTGACAATCAAGGCGATGCGAGACGCGCGTAAGGCGGGGAAGTACGCCAGCCCGACCGATCCCAGTAGACTCATCGGGGAGATTGGTACGGCGACTACGGCGCTCACGCCGCGTGGAAGCGTGCTGGTGGCAGGCGAGCAGTGGACTGCCGTCGCTGACTCGGACGCGCATGTGTCGAGCGGCGAGCGCGTCATTATTCTGGAAGTTGACGGTCTCGTGCTCAAGGTGTTCAAGGCGGACGGGGATTGATCTAGTCGAGTCTCTTTACTGTTCAATATTCTCCAATTCTGACCTATCTCCGGAAGGAGAAGCGCCAGAATTCATGAAATCAGCGCTATAGATTCTAGGATTTACATCAAGAATGCACTTCAGGAGTAAGAAGCGATGATTCCATATTTCAAGATTGTTCAGCAGTATGAGTTGCTCGGAGTATTTTGGCTTGGCAAGTTCGCTGGGTTGAAGCCGCCGGGATTGCAGGTCTTGCTATGGCCGTTCCACAAGACGCATACCGTTGACCTGCGCGAAGACGTTATCGACATCCCGCGCCAGACAAACATCACCAGCGACAATGCACCTATTGACATCGACTTTTTGGTGTATCTCCGCGTCATACCAAACGAGGCGCAGAAGTCCATCCTCGAGGTAGTGGACTACGCCAGCGCCGTCATCGGCATTGCGACGACTACTTTGCGCGCCGTCATCGGTGAAATGCCGCTTGACGATGTACTTTCGCAGCGAGAGCGCATCAACGAAGAACTTCGCCTGAAGCTGGACGAGATAACCGAGCGTTGGGGTATCAAGGTTACGCAGGTCGAGATTCGCGAAATTGAGCCGCCGCGCGACATTCAGGAAGCGATGAACCGCCAGATGTCCGCCGAGCGCGTGCGCCGCGCAGCCGTAACCGAAGCCGAAGGCACGCGCCAAGCCGCCATCACGGTCGCGGAAGGCGAGAAGCAGGCGGCGATTCTTAAAGCGGAAGGCGAGCGCCAGGCGGAGATATTGTCCGCAGAGGGCGACCAGCAGGCAGCGATCTTGCGCGCGGAAGGCTTCAGCAACGCGCTGGATAAGGTGTACGACGTTGCACAGAACATCGACTCCAACACGTTGAGCTTGCAGTACTTCGAAACGCTGCAAAAGCTGGGCGAAAGCTCGTCCACCAAGTTCATTTTCCCTATGGAGTTCACCAGCCTGCTGCGTCCGTTCACCGGCGGAATCCGCGGCGAGGATCGTAGAAACGAAGGGGCAGCGGGTTAGCCATGGTCAAGTTCTGGCAACAGACCTTGCTCGACTGCAATTCACCCCTGTCAGCCTTCCTCCGTCGAAAGGGAGGGGACAACTAGGCAAAGAAGACAGACTTTTCTGGCGAAACCTAGCGCCAGCATCTACACGTAATTCTTGATGCTGCGTGCCAGGGTTAGTGTCATGCCGGGGACGGATGCGATTTCTTCGACGGATGCGTTGCTGACGCCTCTTACTGAGCCGAATCTGCGTATCAGCATTCGCTTGCGCTTGGGGCCAATGCCTGGCACTAGGTCTAGCGCTGACTGCACGCTCTTCTTAGAGCGGCGCTCTCTGTGGAATGTGATGGCGAATCGATGCGCTTCGTCTCGCGCGCGCTGCACCAGATACAGCCCTTGCGAGTTACGCGGCAGCATTATGCCTTCGCTCATCATCGGGATAAACAACTCTTCGTTCTCTTTAGCAAGGCTTGCGAGCGGGATGTCATTGATTCCTAGTTCCAAGAAGACTTGCAGCGCAGCGCCGAGATGCCCCTTGCCGCCGTCTATCAGCACGAGGTCCGGTTCGATGCCCCAGGCGTTGCCGCCGTCTGCCTTGCTTATCGGCTGAAGTGGCTTGTCCGGCGGGTCGTCAGGGTTGCGAGGACGCCTTGACTTAGACAGACGCTTGAACCGGCGCGTCAGCATTTCGCGCATCATGGAGTAGTCGTCCACGCCCTTGACTGACTTAATTTGGAATCGACGATAGTGCGCCTTCTTGGGCTTGCCGTCCTCAAACACGACCATGCTGCCAACCGCGTTCGTGCCCTGAATGTTGGAAATGTCGTAGCACTCGATGCGGCGTGGCGGGTTCGGCAGGCTGAGCGCCTCGTGCAGTTCGGACATTGCGGCATCCATCGCGGCGGTGTCCGACATCTGCTTGACGCGAAGTTGCTCAAAGCCTTGCTCTGCGTTCTCCGCGACCATCTGAACAAGACGGCGCTTTTCGCCACGCTGCGGCACATGGACGCGCACGCTGCCTTGCCGCTTCTCGCGCAGCCACTTCACGATGCCGTCAGTCTCTTCGAGCGGATGCTGCACGAGTATGCGCGGTGGGACATAAGGCGTGGCGTCGTAGAACTGCTTCACGAAAGCGGTGAGAATCTTGTTCGGCTCGTCGTCCTGCGTGCCTGTCATCAGGAAATTATCGCGCCCGATAAGCTTGCCCTGCCGTATGAAAAACACCTCGACCCATGCCTCCCGGGTACCCGGCGCAGTAGCGATGACATCCGCATTCTCCGATGTCAGGTGCAGCACCTTCTGACCTTCGTGTACCTTCTCAATGGCGGTCAGCTGGTCGCGCAGCACAGCCGCCTTCTCGAATTCAAGGCTTTCGGCTGCGGCGAGCATGCGCTGCTTAATCGACCCGACGACCTTGTTTGTCTTGCCTTCGAGAAACAGAATAACCTGGTCGATGACCTCGCTGTACTCTTGCTTATCGACTGCGCCGATGCACGGACCGACGCAGCGGTGGATATGGTAGTCGAGGCAGGGGCGAGCGTCCGTGCCGGTGATAGTCTTGGTGCAGGAACGGTAGGGGAATAGTTTCTTTAGCAGGCCGAGTGTGCGGCGCACGCTGCCTGCGCTTGCGAACGGGCCGAAGTACTTCGAGCCGTCCTTGTTGACGCGCCGCGTGATATAGACCTGCGGGAAGTCCTCGGACACATCGATCTTGATGAACGGGTAGCTCTTGTCGTCCTTCAGGCGGGCGTTGTACGGCGGCTGGTGTTCCTTGATGAGGTTGCACTCGAGAATGAGCGCCTCTTGCTCGGATTCGGTAACAATGTACTCGAAGTCCGCAACCCGCTCCACCATGTTGGCGATTTTACGGGGATGACTGGCGCTTGGCGCAAAGTACGAACTGACGCGGCTGCGAAGCCCTGCAGCCTTGCCAACATACAGCACTGCACCGATTTCGTCGCGCATCAGGTACACGCCCGGCTTTGTGGGCGTTGCTTTCAGACGCTCGGAAAAGTCGATGTACGGCATGTTAACGGCAATATGTCAGAATTGCCTTCCCGTTGCAATGCCTGAAGAAGCGCCGGCACTTGGCGCCGTTATGGGTTGCATGGAAGGCAAAGTTGGGATTGGAAACGACAGCTGGGCTCTGCTGCCTGCCTAGCCCAGCACGAATGTCAGTCCTGCGAGAATCACCGCGATAAGCGATGTGATGATGCCGATCTGCCTAATCTCGCCGACTAAGAACTTGCTGACTGCCGGCGCGCTAGTATCGATGGCGCGGCGTCTTGCGCGCGGGGCTGGGCGGGGGCTGGGTGCTACGGCGGTTGCTGTGCTCGTCTGAGCCTCCGGGCTTGAGTTGTACGATGTAGCCCGCCTTGCAGGACGCGACGGCGCAGCGGCTGCTGCGTCGCTGACCGCGGTGGACTGCGTAGGACCGGCTTCAAAGTTCTGAGGCGCTGCCTTGCCGCGTCGCTTCCTGCGGCTCAGCCGTGCCTGTCGCGATGCTGCGCGTTGCGCTTTGCTTGGCATTGCAATGTCTCCTATGCGTGTTTCTGTGAAGACTTATGTATGAGACCGTGCTGAGAATACTACTTGCCGATACAGGCGAATTCAATCATCATCATTCACGCTCTCGGATGGGACTTATCGTATTCGGTGCGCACATGCTCGCTGGTCAGGTGCGTATAAACCTGCGTGGTTGTGATGCTGGAATGCCCCAGCAACTCCTGCACATGCCGCAGTGGAGCGCCACCTTGCAGCAGGTGCGTGGCGAAGCTGTGGCGCAGCATGTGCGGCTTAATCGCCTTGGTGATGCCCGCGCGCGCGGCACTCGCCTTTAGAATCAACCAGAATCCCTGACGGCTGAGCCGCTTGCCGCGCCTGTTTAGGAACAGTGATCGCTCTGATTCGCGCTTCACAAACGAAGGCCGCGCTTCATTGATATAGCGTCGCATCACCGCGATTGCATCGGCATGTGCCGGGATCACGCGGTCTTTGCCGCCCTTTCCAAAGGCGCGCACGCTGCCTTGCTCCAAGTCAATGTCGCCTAGATCAAGTGAGACTAGTTCGGATGCGCGCAGTCCGCAAGCGTACATCAGCTCGAACATCGCGCGGTTGCGCAAACCGTCCGGCGAGTCTTGCAACGCCGCGTAGGCGAGCAGGTCGCCGACTTCATCCACGCTCAGTGTGTCCGGCAGCGAACGCCCGATGCGCGGCGAGCTGATATTTTCGGTAGGGTCGCGGCTTACCTTGCCTTCGTCCAGCAAGAAGCCAAACAACGACCGGCTCGATGCGACCTTCCGTGCGCGCGTAGTATCGGAATACTCTAGCGCGTGAAGATGAAGCAGATATTGGGACATCATATCTTCGTCCACATCCTGCCAATCGCTGCCGTTACCGTTCAAATGGTTGGTCTGTAAGTACTGCACTAGTTGATTGAGGTCGCTCCTGTAGGCCGAAAGTGTGTTCGGCGAAACGCCTCGCTCTACCGTCATATAGTTCAAGAATCCATCAACGCTATTCTGCAACTGTACACAACGCTCCAAATATGATGATTGCTATCTGTTCATATTCTAGCATAACGCCTATCGGCATGCCCGCGCATGCCTAGATAGCGTTTCCATTCAGGTGGTTTGAATAAGAATCCCGTTCGTCCTGAGCTGTCCTGAGCGCAGTCGAAGGGTCTGTCAAAGCACGAGAACTCGGGAGCGCGTGGTTTAACAAGACCTGTGCTGAGCTTGCCGAAGCGCTCACCACGAACGGTAACAAGATACTCTTGAACACCTGGAAGGAAACGCTATCGCATGCTTGTGCGGCATTGAATTGAGCTTGCATACAATAGGGGCAAGGGCTTACCACAATCGTCATTCTATTGACACATCCACCTGACACCGCTATTTTGTGTCTTGCCAGTGGCATTCGCCGACAAAATTATCGAATGAAAGCAGACCAATCGCAGGAAGCGCATGATTGAAATCGATATTTCGCCGTACTTAATCAACACTGGGTCATTCCTGCTAAGCTGGCACGGGTTCTTCACCTTCGTGGCGGTCGCTATGGCAGTCTATCTGGTGGGCAGATGGGCGCCGATGAAGGGCATCGACCCGGACGACATTTACTCCATTGCAATCTGGGCGATACTCGGCGGAATTATCGGTGCGCGCCTTGTCCATGTTATCGACAACTGGGGCTATTACCAGTTCAATCTGCTGCAGATTCTGTTCATCTGGAGCGGAGGCATAGGCGTGTGGGGCGGCATTCTGGGCGGATTCCTAGGCGGGGCGGCGTATTGCTACATAGCCAAGCATCCCATCGGCGTAATCGCAGACCTGACGGCGCCGGCGCTGCTGCTGGTGCAATCCGTCGGCAGAATCGGCGACATCGTGAACGGCGAGCATTGCGCCAGGGCAGCGACGGATTTCATTCTGGCGTTCAATTGGGTGAGCGATGACAGCGACGCTCGCGTCTGCGCCAACGGCGTTGGCGTTCCCGTGCAACCCGTCATCGCATACGAAATGCTGTGGAACTTCGCCGCGCTGTTCATCATTTGGAAACTGCGCGACAAGCTGCGACCGGACGGCATGCTGTTCGCGCTGTACCTATCGTTCTACGCGGTCGGACGCTTCTTGGTCACATTCCTACGACAAGATAAGGTGTGGGCGCTGGGGCTGCAGGAAGCGCACTTCATCGCCATTCTGGTGCTGCTCATCACCATTCCGTTGCTCATAATCAAGGCGCGTCCGGCAACACCCGAGCAGGAAGCACGAGCAAGCGGTGAGAGCCAAGAACGCCGCGCCCGCAGAGTTTCACGCGCGGAACGGCGACGGCGTGAGAGGGATTCATAACCGGCGGGTAGGGTAGCCAGAAACAGGCTGGTAATGCCCCGCGGCGCGATCAATTGGAAGCGCACAAGTCCTGAACGGTCATTTGCAGGGTCGTGCGTCCCTGCCAAGAGTCAAGCCCTACGCTATACACGACATCGATTTCGCGTCGCGTTACGCCTGCCAGATGCCCCAGATTGAAAGCGATCGCGTCGATTGTCGTGCGTCCCTGATTGAGCCGCATTTTGAGATGCCGCCCTCCGGAACCGACCCGCCGCGCTTCCACCACTCGCACGCCGCGCGTCAGGAACACCGGCGACGGATTGCCTTCGCCGAACGGACCGAGCGACAGTATAAAATTGACGTTGTTCGGCGTGAATGCTTCAAGACGCACTTCGCAGTCGATGTCTATCGACGGCGCAAGGCTCTGTCCATCCAACCACTCGGCGGCGGTGCAGTACAAGTTCTGCTCAAGGGCAGGCAGGTTAGCGATCTGCATGGTAAATCCGGCGGCGCGCGGATGTCCGCCCCATTCGTCGAACAATTCTGCGCTCTCGCCCATCGCCTTAATGATGCTGAACTCCGGGATGCTTCGCGCGCTGGCACGGCAGATCTCGCCGTCAATCGAGATGGCGATTGCCGGGCGATAGTATTGCTCCGACAACCTGCCCGCAATCAGACCCAAGATCCCGGGTATCCAATCGGCGCTCTTCACAATGAGGATATACGGCAATTCGCACTGCCGCTCAACCTGCGCCTCTGCTTCTGCAACGGCGCGATGGGTAAGTTCCTGCCGCTTGCCGTTGAGATGCTCGATTTCGTCTGCCAGCGAGCGCGCCACATCCGCACTGTCGGTCGTCAGCAGGTGCAATGCTACCTTTGGGTCGCTTAGGCGTCCCGGCACGTTTAGGCGCGGGATTATGCCGAACGACAGCGATTCCGTGTCGAGCGTGCCCATATTCATTCTCGCGCTGCCAGCGAGCGCTTGTATGCCCGGATTATCGGTTCGGTTCAGGCTCTCCAAGCCGCGCTTGACCAGAAAGCGATTCTCGCCTTGCAACGGTCCAACGTCCGCCACTGTGCCAAGTGCAACGAATTCGAGCAGGTGCTCGGGCCAATCTTCGTCAAGCGCGCCGTATAGCGCCTCAATGAGCTTGAACGACATGCCGACGCCGGTAAGACCGCCGAATGGATAGAGCGAATCCGGGTGTCGCGGATTGATGAGCGCGTGGGATGCAGGGACTTGAGGCAGCACGGTGTGATGGTCCGTGATGATTGTGTCGATACCCAGCTCCGCAGCCTGGTCCACTTCGTCAACGGAAGTCGTGCCGCAGTCCACAGTAATCAGCAGTGATGCGCCGCCTTCTGCCATCAGATTGATCGCTCGGGTATTCAGCCCGTGCCCTTCGTCCGCGCGGTTCGGCAGCAATGGAGTAACCTTCGCTCCCAAGCTTCTGAGGGCGGTCGTCAAGAGAGCAGTGCCGGTTATGCCGTCCGCATCGAAGTCGCCAAATATGGCGATGTGCTCCCCGCCGTCAAGCGCCTGCCTAAGCCGCTCGACGGCTTTGGGCATGTCCGGGAGCATCTTGGGGTCGTTAAGCAGGCGCTCGTCTGTATTGAGGAAGAGCTCGGCGTCTTCAGCTGTCTGAACGCCCCGATTGTAAAGAAGATGGGCGTGGAATGGTGTGAAACCCAGTTCTTGGGCAAAACCGAACGGTGGGAAATCGCGCAGCTTCCAGCCCTTTTGTGTCGCGTCTGACATGGTATTGCAATGAACCATCAAAGTGAAGATGAAGAGTCTCAGCCCGTACTATACATGCTAGGACTCGTAATGGGCAGGTAAGCAGCGCGCATTTTCGCCAGAAATCAATGATGAATCGTTACCCGACTTTAAGTAAATGGCAGGAAGAAGACTAAACGCGCTGTCCGTTAATCCTCGTAGCGTTGGAAGGCTAGGGAGGCGTTGTGCCCGCCGAAGCCGAACGAATTGCTGAGCGCAGCGTCGATGCGCCCCTGCGTCGCCACGTTTGGCGTGTAGTTCAGGTCGCATTCGGGGTCGGCATTCCGCAGGTTGATTGTCGGTGGAATGGTCTGCTTGGCAATCGCGAGCGAGGTTATGGCTGCTTCGAGCGCGCCGCTCGCGCCAAGAAGATGTCCGGTCATCGACTTTGTGGAGCTGATGGGAACGCTGTACGCGCCCTCCTCGAACACGCCCTTCATCGCCATCGTCTCGTACTTGTCGTTCAGCGGCGTTGATGTGCCGTGCGCGTTCACATAGCCGATTTCGTCGGGCTGCAAGCCAGCCTTCTTGATAGCGATCTTCATCGCGCGCGCCGCGCCTTCGCCTTCGGGCGCGGGCTGCGTGATGTGATTGGCATCCGCAGTCGAGCCATATCCAACGAGTTCGACAATCGGCGTTGCGCCGCGCTCTATGGCGTTTTCAAGTGTCTCCATCACTAGCACACTTGCGCCCTCGCCCATCACAAAGCCATCGCGTTCCGCATCGAACGGCCGCGATGCGGCGGCAGGGTCGTCGTTGCGTGTGGAGAGCGCATGGCAGGCGTTGAATCCTGCAACCCCGATCGGGCATATCGCGGCCTCTGCGCCGCCGGCAAGCACCACATCGGCATCGCCTTCCTGCAGCACTTCGAGCGCCTGTCCGATGGCATCCGCGCCGCTGGAACACGCGGATACGGTGGAGTAGTTCGGGCCCTTTGCGCCGAGCATAATCGACACTTGTCCTGACGCCATGTCCGGCAGCATCATCGGTACAAGGAACGGGCTGATACGCGACGGACCGCGGTTTTCTAGAACCTTGACTTGCTCGGACAGCGTGATAATGCCGCCGATGCCACTCGAGATCATCACGGAGACGCGCGTGCTGTTGTCTGCGTTTATGCCAATGCCCGCGTGGTCAACCGCTTCAAGGGCGGCGACCGCGCCAAGCTGCACGAACCTGTCCATGCGGCGCGCTTCCTTCCTGCCGACATGCTGCGCGGCGTCGAAGCCCAGGACTTCCGCGGCGATGGTGGTGCGATAGCCTTCTGGGTCAAAGCACGAAATCTGGTCCACGCCGGATTTGCCGGCGACCAGTCCTTCCCATGTGGACTGGCGATCAAGCCCAATCGGGCTGACAACGCCTATCCCGGTAATTACTACTCGATTCTTCATATTGGGATTGCTCCAGTTTCAGATATTAATGTGAACTATAGCAGTCTTGCCGCCTGATTGATACATTACTACGGCTGGCGAGAAGTATTCGTCCAACGCTAATTCATGCCGGGTTCGTGCCGAATGACCATAAACATGGGGCATCAGTCGGCAGTCTGCTCAGCGACATACACGGCTACAAGCGCGTCCTTCAATGCGTTCTCACTAGGCGGATAACCGATACGATGCTCGCTTACAGACGCTTCGCCACGTGCCTGAACTTGAAACACGCCATCGCCGTTCACAGACATAACGACCGATAGCGCTTGACTATCGCCCCAGTTCAAGTGCCAGAAGCACTCATACACGATTTCTTCAGTGTTGGCATCGCTGAACGACGCGAAAGCGGTTGGCCGCAAAGATGCGCCTCTGTTGGTGTCGATGATGCCCTCTTCATCCAGCAGACCGGCATTGAGTTCGTGCAGCATCGGCAGTATCACCGCGTCCATATTGTCCGCTTCGACCCACAGCCGAAGCAACAGATGGATGTGCGCCATATCGACAGGGAAGTAGTCGGATGCCCTGCGAATGAAGTCTACCGCCTCCGGGTGATACGCCACCATACAGCGCGCGCGTTCTATCCAGTCCATGCACAGTCTCCATTCGCCCGGAATTGACCGCCTATTCCACAAATCCCTATAATAGCATAGCGGAATGTCATCAGCGTAAATGCTCTGACAAGGCAGCAATGCTTCAGTAGTGTTGCACATTTTCCGCTTGCCTCCCATCCTAACCATCTCCTAAACTAAAAGGGAAGGAACTACTCCCCGAGTGCTATGTGATGCAGACACAGACTAACGAGACTGGAGCCACTAGCCCTACAACATTCGCCATTGAGACGCACGGCTGCAAGCTTAACCAGGCTGACACGCTGGCGCTGACGCGCGAGTTTGCGGAGGCGGGGCTGAAGCAGGTGCGCGAAGATGAGCCGGCGGATGTGTATGTGGTCAATAGCTGCACCGTGACGCATGTCGCGGACAGGAAGGCGCGGCAGTCGCTGCGGGCGGCGCGGCGGCGCAATCCGAGCGCCACCATAGTCGCGACGGGCTGCTACGCCCAGCGTTCGCCAAAGCAGCTCGCAGACATGTCTGCGATCGACTTGGTGTTCGGCAATGTGGACAAATCGCGGCTTGTGCGGCAGGTCATGGATTGGCGCGGCGAGAATGGTGCCAGCACCGTCCCGTGCGCCACCGGCGACGATGCCGACTATACGATTCCCAGCATCGGCCGCACTCGCGCGATGGTGAAGATACAGGAAGGGTGCAATCAGGTCTGCGCTTACTGCATCGTGCCTAAGGTGCGGGGTAGGGAGCAAAGCGTCCCGACAGATGCGATTGTGGACGAAGTGCGCCGGCTCATCGACAGCGGCTATCGCGAAGTGGTGCTGACCGGCACGCAGCTCGGCTCTTACGGTTTTGATTTGCTAGAGGCGTCGTTACATTCGCTTATTGCAAGCGTCTTGTCGCAAACCGATGTTGAGCGGCTGCGCGTATCTTCGTTGCAGCCGCGTGAGATAAGCGACGAACTGCTAGACCTGTGGGACGACGTACGGCTCTGCCCGCACTTCCACATGCCCCTGCAAAGTGGCAGCGACCGCATACTAAATCGGATGCGCCGCAGGTACACTACGCAGGAATACGCCGAGACCATTAGCCGAATTCGCGCGCGCATTCCGCATGTCAGCGTAACTGCCGATGTTATCGTGGGCTTCCCCGGCGAGACGGACGATGATTTTCAGGCGACTTACAAAATCTGCGAATCCATCAGGTTCGCAGATATACATGTGTTCCCGTACTCGGTGCGGCCCGGCACCAGCGCGGCGCACTTCAAAGAGCAATTGCCGCCGGAGGTCAAGAGCGAGCGGATGAACGCGCTGCTGGCGTTGTCCAAGTCGCAAATGCGGCAATTCCGTCAAGAGCGGTTGGGCGATGCGCGCCCGGTGCTTTGGGAAAGCCGGACAACGCGCGACGGTGAATCATTTTGGACTGGCTTGACCGACAACTACATCCGCGTCAGAGCGCAGAGCGATGATATGCTGTTGAACGAAATTACCGGCGGGATATTGCAATCGGTTGACGAGCGCGGAACGGTCAATGCCGAGGTAGTCTGGAAGTAGTCTGGGTGTCGCAACCTGACAATTCTTGGGACAATGAATTGCGCAGTTCGTGTAAGTGGGCGAAGGAAAGGGGCGCTGCAATGAGCGCCCCTCCTTACATCCAAAGCGGTAGTGCTATGCCGGCAACTTGGCAGCCTAAACTTCGACCGGCAAGAAGTGCGTCGCGCCGTTCTTCTGTACGATGTAGCCCGCGTTCTGCTCAAAGGCGTGGCCGAACACAACCAACCAGCCGCCTTCGATCGCCATCTCAATGAACTCGCGCTTGCGTTCAAGCGTTGTGTTCGGGTATTCGTGCATCGCCGGGATGTAGGGCAAGGGCAGGTGGTACGGCGTAGGGATTAGGTCGCTCACGAAGGCGATCTTCTCGCTGCCACGTTCTACCAGCACAATCTGGTGGCCGATGGATGGTCCGTCCGTAACCTTCAGCTTGAGGCCGGGGATGACTTCGTAGTCGTCGTCCACAAAATCGATCATCTCGCGCTCTGCAAGTGGAAGGAAATCGTCGTCGTAGAATGTGTCAGCGTATCGTTCGTTGGGCGAGTTTGCCTCTTCCCAGCTGGACCGCTGCACTAGATACCGCGCCTTCGGGAATGTCGGCACGGGTGTGCCGGAGCGGTCGAGCTTCGTGCAGCCGCCAGAGTGGTCAAAATGCAGGTTGCTGAGTACTACCGCGTCGATGTCGCGCGCCGTGATGTCGTGCGACTTCAAGCCCTTCAGCAGCTTGTTGCCGTTAAGCCGCATTGTCTCCTTCATCCTGTCCTGTCGCTTCGAGCCTGCGCCGGTGTCTACCAGCACGTTCAGCTCCGGCGTCTGGATAAGTAGGCAGTTCAACGCGAGACGTATGCGGTTTCGCCGATCGGGCTTTATCTGCAACTCCCACTGGGTCTTGGGCACTTGTCCGAACAGGCAGCCGCCGTCCATCAGAAATGTGCCGTCGCTGACAACATCGATAGTAGTAGTTCCTAAATTCACCGTTCACTCCTCGAGGCGTTTCGCTACCAACCTTCCCAACATCCGTATATAAAAGGTAGCGAAAGTCCAAAAGACGCGGCAAGCGGAATTGCATCAATCGTTTAAGAGAAGTTCAAGAAATCAACCAGAACATTGACGGCAGCGGACAGCGGCAAGTTAATGCAGATTGCAGTGGAATTCGCGAATATGTAAGCGAAAATCACCTTGCATCCCGCTACTCAAGGCACGAAAATCGGCGAAATGCCTCCTGTGGAATGAAGAACGCCGATTGTGGCATAAGAACACACAATCGGCGTGAGATTGTAAACTGAATCGTTAAATCGATGCGCGGCTAGCCTTTCAGCTCTTCGATGGCGGACGCGAATGCATCGAGGGTATGCTGCACATCGGCATTGCTGTGCGCGAGCGAGATGTAGAATTTCGTGTCGCCTTTGAGCACGCCGCGCGCGAGCAGCAGTTCGTTGAATCGATTGAGCATCTGCTTGTCGGCGGTCAACGTGGAGCGGTAGTCGGTTATCTCGGCATCAGTGAAAAACACATCGAAGAGCGGCGCTTCACCTACTACGCTCGCCGGAATTTCCGCTTCATTTAGCATTCTCTGCAGCTCGCTGCGCAGCGCGTTTCCGGTGGCGAAAATGCGCTCGTAAGCGCCTTCGCGGCGCAGAATTTCCAGCGTTTTCAAGCCCGCCGCCGCCGCGACAGGGTTACCGCTTAGCGTGCCAATCTGCGGCAGCGCGTCGCCAGACGCCGGGTCGAAGTGCGACATAATCTCTTCCTTGCCTGCCAGCGCCGCAAGCGGAAATCCGCCCGCGATGACTTTGCCCAGCGAGCACATGTCCGGCTCGACGCCGTAGAACTCCTGCCCGCCGCCATACGCGAATCGGAAGCCAGTAACGACCTCGTCGAATATCAGCGGAATGCCGTACTGCGCCGTTACATCGCGCAGCCCTTGCAGGAAGCCGGGCTTTGGCGGCAGCAGTCGTTGGAAGGGCTCGACGATGACCGCTCCAAGTTCGTCATGGTGCTGCTCAATGATTGCCGCTGCCGTCTCGACGTCGTTGAACGGCGCAATTAGCACTTCATCTTCTATCGCACGCGGTATGCCGGATGAGTCGGGCGTAGGACGAGGGAAGTCGTGCGGATTGGCGGGCGACATGCTCATCAGCGCATAGTCGTGCATGCCGTGGAAGCCGCCCTCAAACTTCAGTATCTTGTCGCGCCGACGATACGCTCGTGCCGTACGCAGCGCGTAGAAGGTTGCCTCCGTGCCGCTGCTGGTAAAACGAACCTTGTCGGCGCACGCCATCGCGTCCACCAATTCTTCCGCGAGCATAATCGCCTGGTCGTTGTTGGCGAAGAACGTCGTCCCCTTGTCCACCTGCTCGCGGACGACTCCGGTTACTTCCGGGTGCGCGTGTCCTATGAGCATTGGTCCGGAGCCGAGCAGGAAATCTACGAATTCGTTGCCGCTGGCGTCTCGCACTCTACCAGCCTTGCCCTCAGTGATGACTATGTCCTTGCCGATGTTCCCCAGACTGCCGCCGGGCAATACCCGGTGCGCTCGCTCAATCAGGTTGGTCTCCGCTGCGGTGATGGTGCGCTCTGCCACTGGCTTGCTCCTCACATTCTTATTTTCGTATGCGCTATAATTGTAGGCTCGCTCGCATCCGTGAATGCCTCACTAGGATAGCAGAATCGGCGCGAGCTGACATATAATTAGCGCGAATCACGACGAGTAATTCGCGGAACCATACACACGACAATTCGCAGACAAGTGTCATAATGGGCAATGAAATAGGGCAATCTCGCCCATCTTTGGAGGAATCACTATGAGAATTAATGTAGTAGCAGGCGACATAGCGCAGCAGGATGTTGGCGCGGTGGTGGTGAACCTGTTCGAGGGCGTAACCACGCCGGGCGGCGCGACGGGCGCGGTTGACAAGGCGATGGGAGGCGCAATATCGGCGCTCATCGCGGACGGCGAAATCAAGGGAAAGAGCGGAGAGATGACGCTCATTCACACGCTGGGTAGCATCACACCGAAGCGCGTGCTTGTCGCCGGACTTGGCAGCGCGGACTCGTTCACCCTCGACGGCGTGCGGAGCGTGGCGGCTGAAGCGGCGCGGCATCTGAACGGCATCGGCGTGCAGTCCGCGGCAACCATCGTGCACGGCGCAGGCATCGCGGGCTTAGACGAGCAGGCGAGCGCGCAGGCGCTGGCAGAGGGCATCGTGCTGGGCATGTACCGCTTCGACAAGTACAAGGCAGACGCATCAGACGTCAACCTGAATGAAATGACTGTCGTAGAGTTCGACGAATCTAAGCTGGACGCACTGCGGAGTGGCATTGATGTCGGCAGCATCATTGGCGAAGGGGTGAACCGCTGCCGAGACATGGCGAACGAGCCGGCGAACAGTATGACGCCTTCAGAAATGGCGGAGCAGGCACTGGAAGTTTCGCAAGCGCACGGCATAGAACTTGAAGTTATCGAACGGCCGCAGATGAAGGAATTGGGCATGGGCGCGCTTCTCGCCGTGGCACGGGCAAGCGAAGAGCCGCCAAAGTTCATCATCATGCGATATAACGGCGATCCGCAGAACACGGAGAACAACATCGGGCTGCTGGGCAAGGGCATCACATTCGACAGCGGCGGGCTGGACATCAAGAACGCCTCTGGTATGGCGACGATGAAGGGCGATATGGCAGGCGGCGCGTCTGTCATCGGCGCGATGGAGGCTATTGCGCAGCTGAAGCCGAAGATTAACGTAACGGTCATCGTGCCAGCAGCTGAAAACATGGTAAGCGGTGCTGCGCTGCGTCCGGGCGATGTGATCCGCGCGATGAACGGCAAGACAATAGAGATTGACAACACCGATGCCGAAGGTCGGCTTGTGCTTGCGGACGCGATGTCGTATGCGCGCTCGGTCGGGTTGAACAGGCTAGTTGATGTTGCGACGCTCACCGGCGCGATGGGGGTTGCCTTGGGCGATAAGTGCATGGGCGCTTTCGGAAACGACGACGACTTCACACAGCAGGTCGTCAGCGCAGGGAACGCGGTCGGCGAACGCGCCTGGCCGCTGCCTATGTACGATGAATACAAGACGCAGTATCGCAGCGACATCGCGGACATCAAGAACACCGGCGGAAGCGGCGCGGGCGCCATCACGGGCGCGCTGATTATCGGCGAGTTCAACGACGGTGCGCCGTGGGTGCACCTGGACATCGCAGGCGTGGCGCGGACTGGCAGCGTAAAGGGCGCCAATATCAAGGGCGCAACAGGTGCGCCGGTTCGTACGCTGGTGCGGCTGGTATGCGATCTGGCGGGCTAGTCTGCCGCTTCACATCGTCCCTTCGCCGGATTAGCCGCGAGGGGACGATGGCTGACTCTGCCTCAAGGGCTGGGCATATTTCCTGTCCATCCGGTTTCTTTTCCCCTCGATGGCGGAAGATTAGGATATGGGACTTGCCGCAGATGAAATGAGCCAATCTCTGGGCTATCTACGCCTTATTGTGCTAGATTTGGTGCTGTGGTATCATCCGCTCTACTCGCAACTGGAGAGTGAAAAGGCAATATGACGACTCCGTCCGCCAGATGGACATTTATAACTAATCATGGACTTGTGCTGTCGTTCATATTCCACAACCCGCGCAGCACCGCCCGTGAGATAGCCTCGTACATCGGCGTTACTGAGCGCACGACGCACAAGATTATTTCGGATCTGGAAGTTGAGGGTTACATTGAGCGCCGCAGAGAGGGCCGCCGCAATGTCTATCGCGTTAACCCATCGCTGCCTTTGCGCCACCACACCAAGCAAGATGTGATGGTCGAAGAACTGCTCGAAGCTCTCACTACGAAGAACCCGCAAGCGGCGCTGGCAAACTAACGGCGTCTGCCAATTACAGATCTACACACTTAATCACAACCATCGCTCAGCCCATCACAATAGTTGACCGTATAGTTCGTTGACTGCTAGAATCGGCTTATGTGGTGGGTGTGGCCCAGCGGTTAAGGCGCCAGGTTGTGGCCCTGGAGATCGGGAGTTCAAATCTCCTCACCCACCCCACACCTCCTGCCCCAATATTTCATCCACCGTATCGCGTTGCGTCCCTCAGCTTGCCCCATTTTCCTAGCCTTGCCCAGAACGGAGTGATTGCCAAATGTCCCAGTTCAAGAATGTGATTACCGTGCGGGAAGGCGATATGGACGGCAATCGCATGGTCATTCTACTGAAGACAAAGCAGGGCAGGCGAATAAACGCGATAGGCGTACCTCAGGACAACAACTCGCGAACAGGTCCCACCTGGGCGTACTTGTTCGAAAATGACGGACTGACGCTGATTGACGCAGGCGCGACAGGTTCGTATCAATATCTCGCAGACGGCGTGCTGGCAGCCGGCTACCAGTTGCGCGATATCGAGCGCGTTATAGTAACGCACGGGCATCAGGACCACGACGGCGCGGCAGGGCAGTTGGGGCAGGAAGCGGACGCGCAGATTTGGGCGCACGAGATTTATGCGCCACTGCTGCAATACAACCCGTGGGACATACAGCGCAATCCGTCGTCGCCGTTGCAGCGCGAACTGCAGCGCGTCGTGAGCGGCGACAGGGAGCGTAACGGGGCGGAGGCGGCGCGGCAGACCAGCGGCTACGCCAAGCGCAACAAGCGATATGTCGAGACGCGCAGGCGCTTTCACGTCCACCGCAGCGTCAGTCAGGACGAGACAGCCGGCGATCTGACCTTCATCCACGCGCCGGGCCACGCGCCGGACGAGCTTTGCATAACGATGGACAAGTTAGTGTTTTCGGGCGACCATGTGCTTCCCGAAATCACGCCGCACCCCACGACCAAAACGCGCTTCTCGCCGGAAGTTCGCAAGCACATACCACAGCATCTGCACTGTGAAGATAAGAGCTACGGCCTGCTCGCATATCTGCGGTCGCTGCGGCTGATAACGAACATGGACGATGACATAGCTGTCCTGCCCGCGCACCGCTTGTACAGCAAGGGCAAGTTCAACTTCGAGAACACCGCGCGCGCCGAGGAAATACTGCAGCATCATGTAGTACGGCTTGGCCGTGTCCTGCACAGGATGGGCAACGAGCCGGCATCGCTTGAGCACATCACGCGGGGCGTATTCGCGCGGCGCAAGCTAGCCGGCGGCAACCTATACATGGCGCTCTCCGAAATAGTCGCACACATCGAATTGCTAGAAGACGCCGGCGACCTAGCAATGGATGAGCATCTGCGCTTGAGAGCCACCGGCAGTGAGCACTTCCGTGAGGTGGTCGCCGGGCTGTGAGATTGTAGCTGTCCTGCGAGAATCCGCAAGGGCACGCTCGCATAACAATCGGCAAGTAATGACTCGCTCGCGCTAAATTGGTAATCATGATGTCAGAAAAGCGCGGGCCATTTCTTTGCATCTGCAACGCCGCATCCAAGCGCCGTGTAGGGCGCAGCACACATGCTATAATGAGTAGCGGCGCGCGCCTGTAGCTCAATGGACAGAGCATCGGTCTTCGGAACCGAGGGTTGGGGGTTCGAATCCCTTCAGGCGCGCCAGAATAGTCAGTTGGTTGGTCAGTATCTCAGTCGGTCAGTTTCTCTGCCGCTCTCTAACACCGTGTGTTCCCCATCGCAATCCCTCTTCAGGAGGAAATTACGATGGGGATTGCTTTTCCGCTGACTTACTCGCTAGGGACGATGGGCAGGGTAATATGCGAAGGATGCACAGCCGAATGGTGCACCGTCTGCAGCGCGGACGTGAATGTGCCTTCTTCGCCGATTGTGCCGCCGGTGTTCATGTTGCGATCGAAGCGCGGGAAGTTGCTCGACGAGATTTCCACACGGATGCGATGACCTTTTTTGAACACGTTCGCGGTCGCCCATAGGTCGATATCGTACTGCACGATGTCGCCGGGGGAGACGAATGACGCGGGCGCGCGTGGCTTGCGATAGCGTGCGCGAATGATGCCGTCCGTCAGGTTGCGCGCGTAGCCGTCTGGCTCCACGTCCACCAGCTTCGCGGTGAAGTCCGTGTCAGCCGCCGATGTGGATGCGTACAGCGTAACGGTTATCGGTCCAGTAACCTCCGTGTCCTGCTCCATCGGCGGTGTGGAGTACACCAGCACATCCGCGCGCGCCTCGACGGGACGCTGGTCGTACGCCCCTGGCGCCATGAATGCAGGATCACAGCACAGACCGCCGCCTACGGTGGGCACGGGGTCGATAGGGTTGTACACGAACACATCCGGCGGCTCATCGCCGGGCGATTCAGGGTTTAGGCTGCCGTCGCCGTTCAGTGTGTTCGCGCGCCCGCCGCTGTGCAGGTAGTAGCGCACATTTTCGGCGCGCTCCAGGGGCCAAGAATCTTCGTAGCGCCATTCGTTCACGCCCATCACGAAGATGCGCACGGGGCAGTCGTCCGGAATGCTGTTGTCCGCGCCGTTCAGATGGTGATCGTAGTAACGCAGGAATTCGCCGGCGAGGTCTATCGCCGCCGCCGCCGCGCGTGTGCCGAAGTTGTACTCGCCGGACACCGCGGGCGCGGAACCGGAGTGTATCCACGGACCAATGAGCAGGCGCTGACCGTTGCGCGCGAGTTCGGACGCGCCATTCTCGCGCATGCCTAGGTAGTTCGCAATCGTGCCGCCGAGGAAGATGTCATACCAGCCACCCACATTGAACGCGGGTATGGCAATGTCCGAATGCGACTCTGCGATGCAGACCTGCTTCCAGTAATCGTCGTAGTCGGCGTGTGAAAGCCAGTCGTAATAGTACGGCGCGACGCCTTCCTTGAGGTGCGTCATATCCTGCATCGGCAGGTGCGAGAATTCGCCGCCGAGCGCGTCCTTCGCCGTAATCAGGGCATTCAAGTCGGCGATGTCCTTGTTGATTTGCTGCGACAGATTGCCCCAATTAGCGCTCGAGAGTGCGCCAATCGACCAGGAAAGGTTGAAGCCTAGCTCGAACGCGCCGCCTTGCCACGCCCAGCCCTCGTGATAGTCGTGCGCGGTGAAGCCCGGCGCGATGGCGGTGAGAGACGGCGGCTGCGATTTCGCGGCAAGCCACTGCGTCGCGCCGACATAAGATATGCCGAATGTGCCGACCTTGCCGCTGCACCAAGGTTGGGACGCCAGCCATTCCACAGAATCGTAGCCGTCGTTTATCTCGTTGACGAAAGTGTAGAACTCGCCTTCGGAAGTGTACCTGCCTCGCACATCCTGCACGACAGCGGCGAATCCGTTTGTGGCGGCACGGATGACATCGAGCGTGCCTGTGCGATTGGCGGGGCTGCTCTTGTCGTATGGCGTGCGCGTCAGCAGCGCGGGGAATCGTTCCCCGGGCGCATCCGGCCGGAAAACATCGGCGTAAAGCGTCGTACCGTCTCGCATCTGAACCGGAACATTGAAATCGACTTTGATAGAGTAGGGACCTGGCATGCTCGGATACCTCCTGCGGGCTAGTCAGCCATTCAGCGATTTGTGCGAATGTATAGCAGAGGGCGGTAAGTGTCAATTCGCGGCGCTAGGCTTGTGCATTCGAAATGAATGTTGGAGAGCAAATGCACTCAGGTCTTAACTCTCCCCGTCTAGTGGGAAAGGATAATTCGAAGAGCGATAATAAAGCCGGTTTCAGTTGACACAAAATTGCGAAAGTGCGAACATGGCGTCGTATTTTTCAGGTTGTAGCTTCTCTCGAATGCGCCTTGCCACAGTCGATATTCGCTATAGAATGGGCAGTGAGAGAGAATAACAGGGCGGCAAGTTCGCATGACGCAATTGCAAGAGCGAAGTTCTGGCAGGCAGATTCACAGTCTGTCCGGAATGTGCGACCTCGACACGCAGACATGGCGGCGCAGCGACGATGTCCTTGCCGGCCTGCGTTCTCACATAGGCGCTTGGGAATACCATCCCATTGACACGCCGCTGCTTGAAGAAACAGAATTGTTCGTTCGCAAGGCAGGCGGCGACCTATCCGGACAGCTGTATAATTTCACCGATCCGGGCGGCACACCGGTTAGCCTGCGACCTGAGTTCACATCGTCCGTCATTCGCCATTACATCGACAATGAGCAATCGCTGACGCCGCCGGTGCGCTGGCAGTACAGCGGGCCCGTCTTCCGCTACGACGCGACCGGGCAGGGCAGATACAGACAATTTACGCAATGCGGCGCGGAGCTTGTCGGCGCGTCCGGCTTTGACGCGGATATAGAGATCATTTCGCTTGCGGTGTCAGGGCTATACAGCGTCGGGCTGAGCGATTTTCGCCTGCGTATCGGGCATCTCGGCGTGCTACGCGCGCTGCTCCGCGAATTCGGGCTTTCCGAACCGGCAAGGCTGTTTATAATTGGCAACATTGACGCGCTTCGCACGGGCGACGCGGATGTGCAAGGCTTGATGGAGCACGCCGGAGAAGTCGGGCTGCTTTCCGGCGATGTGGATCTCGGGCTCGGGCTTGAGACCGCACTCGAAAGCATGAGCACCGAGTCTGCCGAAGAGTTCATATTAGGCGTCCTGAAAGAGTCTATGCCGGAGCCGCTGGGACGACGAGCAACCGACCAGATTATCGCGCGTCTGCTCAGCAAGGTGCGCGACGCGAACTGCCCGGATGCGTTCAGGCGCGCGCTCTCGCTTGCCGCCGCATTCTCACGGCTGGACGGCGCGCCGCGCGTTGTCCTGCAGTCCGCACGCGATGCCGCAGAATCGAGCGGCGTGGACGCGGCGCCGCTGGACGAACTGGCGTCGCTAGCGGAACGCTTACCGGAATTGGGCATTGCAAAATCACGGATCACACTGGATATGGGAATGGCGCGCGGCATTTCGTACTACACAGGCATCGTGTTCGAGATTGCGCATGACAGCGGTGCGGCAGTTGGCGGCGGCGGACGATACGACGATCTCGTGCAGGCTCTTGGCGGCAGCGCTAGTGTGCCGGCGATGGGTTTCGCTTACAATGTGAATGTGCTGCTCGATTTACTTCCGGGCAATGCGCGAGCGGTCAACGGAGTGGGTGCAGATGGCGTTTAATGGCAGTTTGCGGCTTGCCATATCAAGCGATGGTGCGCTATTCGAGCCGACACAGAGGTTCTTGCGATCGTGCGGGATCGGCGTCTCGCGTAGCAACACGCGCCGCTACATCGCGGACATCCCCGCGATGCCCGGCGTTACGGTGATGTTCCAGCGCGGCGCGGATATTACGCCTAAAGTCGAAGAAGGCAGTGCAGATTTGGGCGTCGTTGGGCTTGACCGATACCTTGAGACGCGAAGTGAGGGCGGTGACAGCGGAGTCGTCATCGACGACTTGGACTTCGGCAGATGCCAACTCGTTTTGGGCGTCCCGGATTCGTGGGTCGATGTCGTCTCGCTCGCAGACTTGGCGGATGTGTCGATGGAGTTTAGGCAGCAGGGTAGGGACTTGCGGATCGTTACGAAGTACCCGCGCTTGGTCGAACGTTTTCTGCTGCGGTCTGGCATCAACCTCTTCTCACTTGTCCATTCTAGCGGCACGTTGGAAGCGGCGGTTGCGATGGGATTCGCGGATATGATTGCGGATGTGTCCGAGAGCGGCACAACAATGCGCGAAAATCGACTGAAGACGATTTCAGGCGGCACGATTATCTCATCACAGGCATGCCTAATCAGCAATCAGCGGCTGCTGAGCGAGGATGACGCCAAGCTGGAACGCGCCAAGACGATTGTCGATGTAATGGAAGGGCATCTACGCTCCCGTAACTACTTCAGCATCACGGCGAACATGCGCGGCGAGACGCCCGAGGATGTGGCGCGGCAGGTCTTGGAGCACACGGACATCAGCGGCTTGCGCGGTCCGACCATCGCGAAGGTGTACTCGCAGGATGGCTCCGGTTGGTACGCTGCGACCGTCATCATCAGGAAAAGCAAGCTGACCGAAGCGGTGGACAGCCTGCGGCAGGCGGGTGGAACAAGCGTTACCGTAACGGATTTGAGCTATGTGTTCAATTCCACATGCGAAGCTCAAGAGCGGCTGACTAGTGGGGTAGTGTAAGGAGCGGATATTGCCAAATCCTCCTGTGCATATGAACCTTGCGCGCAGGGCTGCGGACATACTTCGCCACGACACAATCGACGCGAATATGGGCTACTACCTGTTGGGTTCGACATCGCCGGACATCCGCGTAATCACGCGCCTGGACAGGGCGGTTTACCACTTCGCGCCGCTGGATTTTGAAGAGATAGGCACGGGCATCAACGGGCTGTTCCATAGCCATCCGACGCTCGGCGACGCATCGGCGCACAGCGATGCGACACAGGCGTTCATGGCGGGCTACCTGACGCACCTGCTCGCCGACGAGACTTGGATCGCGAATATATTCCGCCCGTACTTCGGCAACAGCGATGTGTTCGAGGACAGCGTGCTAGGTCTCGTGATGGACCGCGCGATGCAGCTCGAACTCGACCGCCGCTGCTGGGGTACGGTAATACCGATGCGCGGCTTGCTTGACCTTACGGTTGAGTCTGTGCGAGTCGAGTTTCTTCCCGACGAGACGCTCGCCGCTTGGTTGCAGTGGGTTACGTCGAGCCTGGACCGCGGTTTTTCGTGGGAACGGCTGCGCTTCATGGCGCGGCGCATCGCGTCCGGCGAGGAGTCACATCCGGCGCATGTGCTCGCCGATACATTTCTCAAAGACGAGTCGGATGGGCTTGATCTGATTTACGAGCACATGCCGCGCGGAACGGAAGAAGAGTATCAGGAAATAGTTATCGCGTCGCTGACGAAAGCCCTCGAAGACTACTTGCCGTAATCGATTAATCTGGCTGTGCCAATTACATTACGCCGACTAAAGTTGTTAAATCACCCCTATAGATAATGGTTCGCTAAGGGATAGTTGCCGTGAGGATAGTTCGTGGGTTAGAAGAATCGCGCCGAGCGCTATGCGAAGGCAGAGGGCTTGGACTAGATGATGTGCCGCAATCACTGCTCGACGGCATTGCCGATATGTTCGGCGAGCCGCTCACGCCGCTGCAAGTCGTAGAGCGCATTGTTCGGCGCGTGCGGCGCGAAGGCGATGCGGCGGTGCACGAATATACCGAGTTCTTGGACGGCGAATCACCGGACACGCTGGAAGTGCCGCGCGCCGCAATTCAGGCGGCTCGAGAGCAGACGAGCGCCGAAGTGGTCGATGCACTGGAGGTCGCCGCAGAGCGCGTGCGCACATTCCACGAGGCCTGTCTGACCAAGGGATGGATGGATTACGGCGAAGGCTACGGGCAGGTCGTGAACGCGGTTAGCAGCGCAGGCGCGTACATCCCCGGCGGCACGGCGCTGTATCCCTCCACCGTGCTGATGACAGCGATACCGGCAAAAGTGGCAGGCGTAGAGGAAGTAGTAATGTGCACGCCAACAAAGGGCGGCAAAATGCCAAGCCCGGCAGTGCTGACGGCGGCAGAGATTGCGGGCGTTGACCGCGTATTCCGCATCGGTGGCGCGCAGGCGATCGCGGCGATGGCATACGGCACTGAGAGCGTGCCGCGCGTGGATATCATCTGCGGGCCCGGCAACATATTCGTTACGCTGGCGAAGAAACTAGTGTATGGAGATGTTGGAATCGACGGCTTATACGGTCCGACCGAAACCGTCGTAATGGGAGACGAAACATCAAACCCGACCCTGTGCGCGGTGGACATGCTCGCGCAGGCGGAACACGACGTGCTCGCGCGACCCGTGCTGATAACCACATCCGAGCGCCTCGCTGAAACGGTGGACGCGGAGATTACCGCGCGCTTGGAGCGCCTGGACAGGGGAGAGATCGCGCGCGCATCGACGCAAGAACAGGGCTGCATCGCGCTGCTCGATAATATGGACGACGCGCTGACGCTTGCGAACGAATTCGCGCCGGAGCACATCTGCCTGATGATGGACGACGCATGGCAGCATCTTGGCAAGGTGCAAAACGCCGGCGCGATATTCATCGGCGATTTCTCGCACGAAGTTCTTGGCGATTACGTTGCAGGACCGAGCCATGTTATGCCCACGGCAGGCACGGCACGATTCAATTCCGGGCTGGGCGTGCACTCGTTCGTGAAGATTAGCCCGGTCGTAGCGTTGAGCAGCGCAACTTCCGCCGAAATATCGAAAGCGGCAGCAGTGCTTGGCAGGACCGAAGGCCTTACAGCACACGCGGAAGCTGCGGAAATCAGGGAAGAACTCTTCTAAAGAAGAGTGACACGTCCCCCAGTCTTGGGCGTGGGCGACGCAATGAGAGGAGCCGGCAATGGCAGGTGAGATCAAGCGTCTGATGCGGCAACATCTGGTCGATATTCAGACATACGAAGCGGTTGACCCGCCTGAGCTGATTGCGCGGCGCGCGGGCATTCCCGAGAGCGAAATCGTGAAGCTCAACGGGAACGAAAACCCGTATGGCGGCTCGCCGAATGTCGCCGACGCCGTGGCAAACGCGCCCGTACACATATACCCCGACCCGATACAGCGCAAGGTGCGGCAGGCACTCAGCGAATACACGGGCGCCCCGCCCGAAGAAATCATCGCGGGTGCAGGCAGCGACGAACTTATCGACTTGATGTTTCGGCTGTTCCTGGAGCCGGGCGACAAGGTGCTAGACTTCGATCCGACATTCGCCATGTACGGCTTCCTTGCACGAATCGCGGGTGGCGAGACGGCACTTGTACAGCGCAATGAAGTGTTCGACGTGGATGTTTCCGCTGCGCGTGATGCGCTTGACGACCGCACAAAGATAATCTTCTTGGCGTCTCCGAACAACCCAACTGGCAACCTGACGCCGCGAGAGCATGTGCGCGAGCTGCTGGACACCGGGCGCATCGTCGTGGTGGACGAGGCGTACTACGAGTTCTGCGATAGCACGGTCGCCGATATGGTCTCCGACCACGAAAACTTGGTTGTGCTACGGACGATGAGCAAGTGGGCAGGTCTCGCCGGCCTGCGTATCGGCTACGGCATAATGAACGAAGAGCTCGTGCAGCATGTCATCGACATAAAGCAGCCATACAACATTAGCGTCGCTGCCGAAGCCGCGCTGCTTGCGTCATTGGACGACGCGGACCTGCTGCTAGACAATGTAGGGAAAATTGTGGACGAGCGCGAGCGAATGACTTCGCTGCTAAACGACATCGCGGGCATAACCCCATGGCCGTCCGCCGGCAACTTTGTGCTGTGTAGGCTTGAGCCTTCAGGCAGCGCAAAGGAAGTGTTTGAGGCGCTGGCGCAGCGGGGAATTGTTGTGCGAATGTTCAGCTCGAACCGACTGAAGGACTTCTTCCGTGTCGCCGTAGGGACGCCGGAGCAGACCGACGAATTTGTGAACGCGCTGCGCGAAGTGATGTAACGGAGACCACATTGCGGAAATCGAAGCTGAGCCGCGAAACGCGCGAGACGCAGATAAGCGTCGAGGTGAATCTTGACGGCAAGGGCGAGTACGACATCGACACGGGCAACGGGATGTTCGACCATCTGTTGGCGCAGCTGTCGCGGCACGGGCTTATAGACCTGAACATCAAGGCGCGCGGCGACACGCACGTCGGTTGGCATCACCTCGTCGAAGACACTGGCATCGTGCTAGGCAGGGCACTGAAGGATGCGGTCGGCGACGGCAGCGGCATTCGTCGAATGGGGCATACCTATGTGCCGCTAGACGAGGCGCTGGCGCTTACCGTCGTGGACTTCGGAGGACGCGGCTACGCGGTCATAGACGCTCCAATGTCAGACAGCGATTTAGGCACGCTCCCCGCAGAACTCATCCCACACTTCCTAGAAACAATGGCGCGCGAAGGCACATTCAACCTTCATGTGCGAATACTCGCAGGCAGTAGCAATCACCACAAGGCGGAAGCGATGTTCAAGAGCCTAGCGCGGTCAATGCGCGCGGCGCTGGAGGTGGATGACCGGCTGGGCGGCGAAGTCGCGAGCACGAAGGGCAGTATCGGGTAGGGCACACATTGCCTCTCTTCCAGCCCCAAAACGGATGGAGACGGAATTTCCGATAGCCGGAGGATGTCGCGCAAATCTACAAAGGCGCAGATTCGAGGTCGAAGCGATAGTCTTCGATGACGGGGTTGGCGAGCAGCCGGTCGCACATTTGACGCAGCTGCTCAGACGCGGCGGATTCGCTTTCTGCTTCGAGCGTAATTTCCATATACTTGCCCGCGCGCACCGACGACACACCGTTGAAGCCGAGCTGGTGCAAGCCGCCGCGAATTGTCTGCCCCTGCGGATCGCTGACGGTGGGGCGTAGCTGGATATAGACTCTTGCGAGGTACATTGCGCTCCTAACAGCCCACCTATTGCGCCGTGTTGGTTTCAATGAAGTCGCGGATTGCCGCTTCGTCGAATGCTTCAAGCTCTTCGTTGGAATCCGCGCCGATTAGCAGAATCCGCGCGTCCATGTCTGTTTTCGGATTCAACCCTATCGGAGCGTCCGCGCTATTTAACTCGTCCACGATGGTGGTGAGCTTCGCCACTAGGTCGTCGCACCCATCCGGGCAGTTGTAGAATATGTCCACTCCGCCGAGTATCGGATTGGGCGGCAATGGAGGCACCGCCGCGCTGTCGCCCGGCGAATCGTTTTCAACCGGCTCTACCTGAACATCGGCAACCTCGGCGCTGAACGCCTGCGCTTCTGCCGCGCCGGTCCCGAAGATGTCTCCGCTACCGCCTCGGAACAGCGTGTCGAGCGGCAGACCGGGCAGAATTAGCGAGAGGATAAGCAGAAACGCTACGCCGCCGGCGATTGTGAATCCTCCTATCGCGAGCATTTTCTTGCGCCGTGACTGCCGCCTTCTACGCGCCGCGCGGACTTGGGTCGGTGTCGGTCGTTTCGCCCTGGTGGTCATTTTATTTTCACCGGAAAACTAACAGGATGTACAGAATAGGGAGGATTTTCACCCATATCCTAGCCTTCCCCCTTGATGGGGGAAGGGATTCTTATGCATGATTGTCTAGGATAGTGCGTTGCCAGTCAACTTTTGATAGGCTTCGAGGTAGCGCTGATGAGTGCTGGCAACGACATCGTCGGGCAGCTCCGGCGCGGGCGGCTCGTGATCCCAGCCAGCGTCGTCGAGCCAGTCGCGGACGTACTGCTTGTCGTAGCTGGGCTGCGACTTGCCCGGTGCGTAGCCGTCCACGTCCCAGAAGCGGCTGGAGTCAGGAGTCAACACCTCGTCTATGAGCGAGATTTCGCCGTCGATGATGCCGAACTCAAACTTGGTATCGGCTATGATGATGCCCTTTTCCCGGGCGTAGTCGCGGGCGGTGGAATACACTTCGATAGATGCCTGCGAGAGTCGCTCGGTAAGTTCCTTGCCGACCATGTCTTCCATCTGGGCGACGGTGATGTTCTCATCGTGTCCCTCTTCAGCTTTGGTGCTGGGCGTGAAGAGCGGCTCTGGGAACATATCGCCGTCCTGCAAGCCTTCGGGCATTTGGACGCCGGCGACGGTACCGGTTCGGCGGTACTCGCCCCATGCGGAGCCGGTGATGAAGCCGCGCACGATGCACTCGACGTCGATGCGGTCGGCGCGCTTGACGATCATAGAGCGGCGGGCAAGCTCGTCGGAGATGCCGAGGTCGTCGCGCTCGGTGGCGAGACATACGAAGTGGTTCGGGATGATGTCCTTCGTCATGTCGAACCAGAACTCGGAAATCTGCGTCAGAACGGCGCCTTTCTCCGGGATTCCGGTAGGCAGCACGACGTCGAATGCGGAGATGCGGTCGGTGGCTACCATGAGCAAGAGGCCGTCTCCGAGGTCGTAGGTGTCGCGGACTTTGCCTTGGTAAAGGCGATTGGGCAGGTCGGTATCTCGGATTGTAGTCATTGGTTTTACCTCCGAACTTGTATTGATGGACAGGATGTGGCTGTCTCTTTCCATAGATTGGCTTTCGGTCTGCTCGATGCGCCAGAGCAGGTCGTCCGGCACTCCCGCCAGCAGGCGGATGAGCGCGTGCAGAGCGCAAAAAGGAGAAGGAGCGTCTCTGCCGAACTCCGAGTCGTGGATGTGTTCCCAAAGGTCGGATTCTATCTCGGCGCGCCTTTCTTCGCGGATTTCAGAAGGAAGCCCGAATGTGTACACACGCGCCCAGTTTCTCACTAGGTTTGGAACTATTCCAACGGATTTTTCAATCATGCGAGCGTGAGTCCCCCCTTTGCTTCGCCAGCATCGCCGACGCTCGCGTGGACTGCCTTTGCCAGAGCCGCTTCGCCGGCGGGCGTTACGATGTAAAGGCGGCGCCTGGGACGCCCTTCTTCGGCTGCTATGAGAGGGTCTTCCCAACTACTTTGGAGCAGTTTGGCTTTCTCCAGTCTTCCAAGCGCCTTGTATAATGTGCCGTGCGCCGTCAGCAGGCGCGCGCCCTCCCGTTCCTTGATTTGCTTGGCTATGAGGAAGCCGTGAAAACTAGGCAGTCCGTCGGTTCTCAAACGGATGCCCGCGTCAAGGATTGAGACTTCAATTGGTAGAAGGGTGTTGGCTTTTCTTCGCATGAACACATTATAGGAATATATCTTCCTAAAAGTCAAGGGGCAGGGCGCGTGATTTAGGTGCGTTGTTGATTTGGGACGATGTCTTTCGTGATGTGGGACCACAAGGCGGAAATCCGACAGAAGAGTGTCCATTAAGGTTATATGCCTATGGACAGGACGACATCGAAAGTGGATGTGCGATCAGTGGCTGCCATGAGAGATAAGCCGCCACCAAGGTCGTAGGTTCGCCCACCTTGCCCAAATAGAGTCGGTTGGGCAGTATGGTTTCAGCTATTGTGGCTATTGCATCCTTCTCACTATCGGTTGACAGTTGTCAGCAGTTTCACGTACCCATACGAATGCTGACGGACTGACAGACTGACGTTAGCGATTCTTCAAGCCTTGTCGGTAGTCGTCGTATGCAGCGCGGATGTCGTCGTGCTTGATGCCGAGAATCTGCGCAGCGAGGAAAGCGGCGTTGCGCGCGCCCCAAGAGCCAACTGCGACGCAGGCGACAGGAATGCCCGGCGGCATCTGCGCTATGGCGTAGAGCGCGTCCACGCCGTTGAGGTCGCTGCTGGGCAGCGGAATGCCGATGACGGGCAGGGTGGTCCAAGACGCCGTTACTCCGGGCAAGCCGGCAGAGCCGCCCGCAGCCGCTATTAGCACTTCAATGCCCCGTTCCCGCGCGGTCGTTACATACTCCATAACCTTTTCCGGCGTGCGGTGCGCGGACGCGACCGTAACTTCGTTCTCGATTCCCATCTGGTCGAGAACGCTGACCGTCTCTGCGACGACTGCCTCGTCGGAACTGCTGCCCATTATTACGCCTACAAGTGGCATTTTATCTGTCTCCTTGTCTAGTTCTTGGTTACCTTTGGTCGGTTTTCGGATTGTAAGACGGAGTTAATAGGATACACAGGATTTAAAGGATGGGTCAAAAATTTGCGATGTCAGTCCGGTAGAAGCCGCCCTTGAAGGTTATGCGCCTGATACCGTCGTATGCTTTGGTGCGCGCCTGTTCGTGCGTGTCGCCCAGCGCGGATACGGTTAGGACCCGGCCGCCGTCGGTTACGATTTCGTCGCCCTGTAGTTTCGTGCCTGCGTGGAATACGATTGCTTCGTAGTCTAATTCCTTGACACCGTCGATAGGATAGCCGGTGGCGTAGGCGGCGGGGTAACCGCCTGATGCCGCTACGACACCTACGCATGCGCGGGCGTCCCATTCAATCTGCGTGTCTTGGAGGTCGCCGCGCGCGGCGGCGAGTAGAATATCGGCGAGGTCCGACTCTAGGCGTGGAAGTATGACCTGAGTCTCGGGGTCACCGAACCTGCAATTGAACTCCACGACTTTAGGCCCTTCTTTGGTCAGCATCATGCCCATATAGAGTACGCCTCGATAGGGTGAGCCAATGTCAACCAGTCCCTTCGTGACAGGCTCCATGATGCTGGCGCGAACAAGCGCTTCGATGTCGGCGTTCCAGTGCTGTGGCAGGGGTGGGCTGAAGCTGCCCATGCCTCCGGTGTTTGGTCCAGTGTCTCCGTCGCCCACGCGCTTGTAGTCGCACGCCGCGATCATCGGGGAGACATACTCGCCGTCAACGAAGGCGAACACGCTGACTTCCTGGCCTTCCAAGCACTCTTCGATAAGCACGCGGTCGCCGGCGTCGCCGAATGCCCGGTCGAGCATGGATTCACGGACGGCATCCTGTGCCTGCTCGCGGGTCTGGGCGACGGTTACACCTTTGCCAGCGGCGAGGCCGTCCGCTTTGACCACGATGGGAATGGGGCAGGTGTCTAGGTACGCGCTCGCTCGCTCGAAGTCGGTGAACGTCTCGGATGCCGCGGTTGGAATCGAGCAGTCAGCCATCAGCGTCTTGGCGAATGACTTGCTGCCCTCGATGCGCGCGGCCGCCTGAGTGGGACCGAACACCGGAAGGCCGGATGCGGTAAAGGAATCTACGATGCCCGCGGCAAGAGGCGCTTCAGGTCCTACTACCGTCAGGTCAATGGCATTGTTCGACGCGAAGTCAATCAGGGCGGGGATGTCCTCTGCGCCGATAGGCACATTGGTTGCGATGAAGTGGGTGCCGGCGTTACCTGGCGCGACATAGAGACGCCCGACTGAGGAACTCTGGGAGAACTTCCACGCGATGGCGTGCTCGCGCGCACCGTTGCCGACTACGAGGACATTCATTGTGTCTGTGCCCTCCTGACGAGTTTGCCCGACGACGGCTCAACCATGTGCGTTTGCAGCGTCTTTTTGTCGTTTTTGTTAGCAACCTTATGGCATGCCGACGCGCCGAGAGAGTTCAATTCCATCAGCGTTCCCATAGCGACGAAAGCGACATCCGCCATCTCATCGGCGGCAAGATCAAGTTCGGCGCGGTTGAGTTCGGCAGCGTGTTCGCCGACCTCTTCCATGAGGAAGGCGAGGCGGGTGCAGAGGCGCGGGAATACATCGTCGGCGGGTGTTTTATCGTTAAGATTAGGTATGTCGAAGCGCGCGTGAAAGTCGTAAACGCTCCCGGCTAGGCGCGCGACGGCGTCCACGAACTCTTCTCGGGTCAAGGCGTCAAATGCGGTAGGCACGGGCTGGCTTACTCCCATTCGATTGTGCCCGGGGGCTTGCTGGTGATGTCGTACACCACGCGGTTGACGCCCGGCACTTCGTTGGCGATGCGTGTGGAAATGCGACCCAGCACATCGTAAGGGATACGTGCCCAGTCGGCGGTCATAGCGTCTTCGCTGCTGACGGCACGGATGGCGATGACATGCCCGTAAGTGCGAAAGTCGCCAGTAACGCCGACACTGCGGGTGTCGGTCAACACGGCAAAACTCTGCCATAGTTCGCGGTACAGGTCGTTCTTGCGAACCTCCTCCATAACAATGGCGTCGGCTTCTTGCAGAACTGCGAGCTTGTCGTGCGTTATCTCGCCGATGATGCGAATCGCTAGACCCGGTCCAGGGAACGGCTGACGATATACGATTTCCTCCGGCAAACCCAATTCCAAACCCACGCCGCGCACTTCGTCCTTGAACAGGTAGCGCAGCGGCTCGACTAGGCTGAGTTTCATATGCTCGGGCAATCCGCCCACATTGTGATGCGACTTTATCTTGGCGGACACCGTGTTGTCGGTCGTCTCGCTCTCGATGACATCGGGATAGAGCGTACCCTGCGCGAGGAAGTCCACCGCGCCGATACGCGCCGCCTCTTCGTCGAACACGCGAATGAACTCTTCGCCAATAATTTTGCGCTTTTGCTCCGGGTCGATGATGCCGCGCAACGCGCCGAGAAATCCTTCAGTGGCTTCCGCGAATACGAAGCCAGTCTGGAAGTGGCGCTGGAATGTGTCGCGCACGGCTTGCGGTTCGCCCTTGCGCATCATGCCGTTGTTCACGAAAATACAGGTGAGCCGGTCGCCGATAGCGCGCTGCACAAGCGCCGCCGCGACGGCGGAATCCACGCCACCCGAAAGGGCGCAGATGACCTTGCCATCGCCGACCTGCTCGCGCACACGGTCGATGCTGTCGTTCACGAAGTTGCCGGGCGTCCACAGCGCCGCGCAGCCGCAAACTTCGTACAGGAAGTTCTCGATGATAGTCCTGCCCTGCGGCGTATGCACGACTTCAGGGTGAAACTGCAAGCCGAGCAAGCCCGCGCCATTGCCCATCACCACGACAGGCGAGTTCTCGGAGCGGGCGAGCGAGCGAAAGCCTGACGGCACTTCGGTAATCTGGTCGCCGTGGCTCATCCACACCGGCATAGACTTCGGCAAGCCCTTGAACAGAAGTTCGCCGTCCGCGGTGCGCTCCATCACGGCATTGCCATATTCCTTGCGGTCGGTCGGCGCGACCTTGCCGCCGAGTTGGTGCGCCATGGCTTGCATGCCGTAGCAGATGCCCAGCACCGGCAGCCCGGAGTCGTACACCCAGTCAGGGGCAAGCGGTGCGCCATCGTCGTACACGCTAGCCGGTCCGCCGGAGAGTATGACGCCTTTGGGATTGAGCCGCGCAATCGACGCCCAATCCGCCGTGTGCGACACAATCTCGCAGTACACATTGCTCTCGCGTACGCGCCGGGCGATGAGCATGCTGTACTGCGAGCCAAAGTCTATGACCACGACAGTCTCGCGCTGAACGCGCGCCGCCACGTGCGATTCCGAGCTCACGCTGTCGTCATTCGGGCTATTGGTGCTGGCTTCGTTTACCATCTACCTTTCACCAATCGGCAATTTCCTGTGCCGTCCAGATACTAAAATGCTTTGGGTATTTCATATCGGATACGGCTGTGGAAATCGGCTTCAATCTCAAATGAAGTGCTTAAAATTTACCATTTATGATATACTAATTCAACATTATGCAGAGGTGGAGATGTCCGATTTACCGCTTGATACAGGTATGCAAGGGCAAATTGCGATTGCTGTGAAAATGCTCGCCGAAGGCGGTGTCGCAGCTATTCCGACGGACACGCTGTACGGGCTTGCGGCGAACGCATTCGACGAATCCGCCGTGCAGAAGGTGTACGAGCTGAAAGGGCGACCGGACGGCATGGCTTTACCGTTGCTGCTGTCGGATGCCGAGGATGCCGCACGGTGCGCCGCGCATTTGCCGGACAGCGCGTTGGCGCTTGCCGAGCGATTCTGGCCCGGCGCGTTGACGCTGGTCGTGCGCAAGGGTGCGGATGTGCCGGACATCGTTACCGCAGGCATGAGCACGGTGGCGCTGCGAGTGCCGGACCATCCCGTGCCGCGCGCTATCGCCGAGTCGCTGGGTTCGCCGATAACGGGAACAAGCGCGAATTTGAGCGGGAGGCCCGGATTGACGAACGCGGCAAGTGTGCGCGCCGAGTTTGGCGACACGCTGGATTTCGTGCTTGACGGCGGCGATGCAATGGGCGGCGTGGCATCGACCATATTGGACATGACGGGCGACGAACCGCGTGTACTGCGCGAAGGTGCGGTGTCTTGGGCGGATATCGAGGCGGTTCTAAAGAAGACGGAGTGAGTTTGATTACCACGCGAAACTTGGACGACCTGACCGCGAGAGTGGACACTGAACTGCAGGCAATCGTCAACGAGCGCGGCTTTCCTCTATACGACATGATGGGCTACCACATGGGCTGGCGAGGAGCGCATGGTGCACACGACGGCTACCCGCAGCGGCAGGAGCGGATGCACGGCGCATTGACCCTGCTGGCATGCGAAGCGGTCGGCGGCGATATCGATGTGTGCCTGCCTGCGGCCGCCGCGCTTGAAATGGTGGAAAAGTTCACGCAGATTCACGATGATGTGCAGGACGGCAACCCGCAGCGCAACGACCGCGACGCGGTGTGGTGGGTGTGGGGACCCGCACAGGCGATAAACGCCGGCGACGGGATGCACGCGCTAGGGCGGTTGGCGTTATTGCGTCTGGCGAATCGTGGCATTTCGGACGAGCGGATATTGCAAATCGTGCGGCTGGTTGACGCCGCGAGCCTTAGCGCGTGCGAGGGTAGATTCCGCGACCTCGAAGCGCAAGAACGCATCGACTTGAGCGTGTCCGCATACATGGCGATGGCTGCCGATAAGTCCGGCGCGCTTGTGGGATGCGCGCTGCAGATCGGCTCGCTGGTCGGCGGCGCGGACGATAAAACGGCAGGGCTTCTAGCGCAATGCGGCGAAAAGCTGGGCATCGCGCTACAAGTGCGATCCGATCTAGCGGCGCTATGGGGACGGGACGATACAGTGCCTCCTAACGTGCCAAATGTTGAAGTGCTGAACAAGAAGAAACTCATCCCCGTGGTGTATGCGCTCGAGAACGCTTCGATTAGTGAGAAACGGGCGATGGGCGAAATCTACTTCAAGCGTGTGCTGGACGCGGACGATGCCATCAGACTGCGCGAGGTCGTCGAAGGTTTGGGCGCCCGCGACACCTGCGAAGAAATAGCGCAAGGCTTGCTTACCGAAGCGATGGACGCTATCGGCGACACGACTGTAAGTACAGATGGCAAGGCTCTGTTGCGAGCGCGGGTCGCGGATCTGGGTGGCGCGCGCTGATGGGCAGGGGAGTGCGCGACAAGAAATGTGTTCGCGACTTGGGCGTGCGCGGGCAAACGGCGCTGGTCCGCGTGGACTTCAATGTGCCGTTCAAGCCCGATACGACCGAAATATCCGACGACGGCCGTATCCGCGCGGCTCTGCCGACACTCCGCTACCTGTTGGAACGCGACTGCCGTCTGGTTATATGCTCACACTTAGGCAGACCGAAAGGGCAGGTAGTCGAATCACTGCGAATGTCTCCGGTATCGCAGCGCCTCAGCGAGCTGCTTGGCGTGCAAGTCGCTCAGTGCGCGCAAGTCGTAGGCGATGAAGCGCGCTCGATGGTGTCCGTACTTGCTGCCGGCGATGTGATGATGCTGGAAAACACACGCTTCCATCCTGGAGAGGAGCGCAACGATCCCGCATTCGCACAGCAGCTAGCATCACTTGCGACGCTGTATGTCAACGACGCATTCGGTACAGCTCACCGCGCACACGCATCAACCGAAGGTGTGGCGCGATTTCTGCCATCGGCCGCAGGTCTGCTAATGGAACGCGAACTTAGATTTCTCGGCAGCGCCCTGACCATACCGCGCCGTCCCTTTGCCGTGATTTTGGGCGGAGCGAAAGTCTCCGACAAGATAGGCGTACTGGAAAACCTCAGCGGCAGGGCAGACCTGCTACTCATAGGTGGGGGAATGGCGGCGACATTCATCAGGGCGCAGGGCTTCAGGGTAGGTGAGTCAGCAATCGAAGACGACCGTATGTCGTTCGCCCATGCTCTTCTTCGCCGTTCCGATGGCGGCGATACGAAGCTGCTACTGCCTGTTGATGTCGTCGTCGCTGATGCGTTTGCAGAAGATGCTACACATTGCACAGTCAGCACAGACGCAATTCCCAGCGGTTTCCGTATTTTGGACATAGGACCCAAAACGGCGCGGAAATTCAACGAGGCGCTTCAGGAGTGCAAGACCGTGATGTGGAACGGGCCGCAGGGAGTGTTCGAGTGGGAAGCGTTCTCGCACGGAACGCGCGCGATTACGGAGACGCTCGCCGCGTTGGACGACGCCACTACCGTGCTCGGCGGTGGTTCGACTGCGGAAGCGGTTGCGTCGCTTGGGCTGTCGGATAAAATGACGCATGTGTCGTCCGGCGGCGGCGCATCTTTGGAATTCATGGAAGGCAGGGACTTGCCGGGTGTAGCTGCGCTGCCGGACAAGTGATATGGCTATTCCAAAACCTTATATTGATATGTTGATAGAAATAATAAAATTTACGATTGGATTTGCATTATGATCGACCTGCCATATCTAGCGGACGTATGCCGCACTACGGAATCTAAAATCGTGCTGCTGGTCGTGGATGGGCTCGGCGGCGTACCTCACCCGGACACGGGCAAATCGGAGCTGGAAACGGCACATCTGCCCAGCTTCGACAGGCTGGCACAACGCAGTGCGGGCGGGCTGACAACGCCAGTTATGTCCGGTATCACGCCGGGCAGCGGTCCCGGACACATGGCGCTTTTCGGCTACGACCCGGTCAAATACCTGATGGGACGTGGCGTGCTTGAGGCGCTGGGCATCGATGTGGCTCTTGGCGCGGGAGATTTGGCGGCACGCGGCAACCTTTGCACAGTCGATTCCAATGGCGACATCACTGACCGCAGAGCGGGGCGCATACCCACCGCCGAGAGCGCGCCGCTCGTCGAAATGCTAAACCAAATCGAAGTGCCGGGCTTGGAAGTAGAGGTGCTTCCGGTGCAGGATTATCGTTTTGTGCTGGTTCTGCGCGGCGAGGGGCTTGACGACAAGATTAGCGAGACAGACCCGCAGATGACGGGTATCGCCCCGTTAGAAGCACGGGCGCTTGACAACGGTTCGGAGCGCGCGGCTGCGGCGGTCAGAGCATTCATTAACGCGGCCAAGGAGACCCTGAGCGGGCGAGAGTACGCGAACATGGCGATGCTGCGCGGCTTCTCGCTGCTGCCGGGCCTGCCGGACTTCGGGGAAAGTTACCGGCTCAACCCCGGCGCCGTCGCAGCTTATCCGATGTATCGCGGAATAGCGAAGGTCGTTGGAATGCAAGTGATTCCCACCGGCATGTCATTCGACGAAGAGCTGGATACGCTCGAAGAACACTTCGACGAGCACGACTTCTTCTTCCTGCACTACAAGCCTTCAGACTCAGCCGGCGAGGACGGCGATTTCCAAGCGAAGGTGAAGACACTAGAGGCGCTCGACGCCTGTATAGACCGCTTGGTGGCGATGCAGCCGGATGTGCTTGTCGTCGCGGGCGATCATTCCACGCCAGCTTTGCTTGCCGCTCACAGCTGGCATCCCGTGCCGATGATGATTTCCTCAGAGTGGACCATCGGTGAGAATATGGAGTCGTTCGATGAACGAGCGTGCGCCCAAGGCTCGCTAGGTCGAATTCCAGCCACGGAGCTTATGCTGCTTGCCCTGGCTCACGCAGGGAAGCTACTGAAGTACGGACCATAACCATAGTTCTATTGCAATCACTCACATATCCATATCTCTTGCACGCAGCGCATATTGCAATATGTGCTGAGGTTTAACATATTGAATTCCGCTCACCTTGACGAGGCAATATGACAATATCAATGGTAGTCGGCAATTGGAAAATGAATACGACGCTAGTGGAAGCCGAGGCGCTGGCGGCAGGTATCGCCGAGCGTATCGACGATGGATATTCTCCCTATGATGCAGGCGTTGAGGTGGTAGTTTGTCCGCCTTTCATATCACTATCGGCTGTTCAGGCAGCTTTGCGAAATAGCAATATATCTATTGGCGCACAGAATGTGTATCATGCTGCGAGCGGCGCATACACCGGTGAAGTCTCGGCTGGCATGCTCATTGATATATGTAAATATGCCATTGTCGGACATTCAGAACGGCGCAGTCTGTTTGGCGAAACTGACGAAGCGGTGAACCTGAAGGCAAAGGCGGCGTTGGACGCCGGCATCACACCTATCCTATGCGTCGGTGAGAGCTTGGAAGAACGGGAATCCGGCAATGCCAAGTCAGTAGTGGAACGGCAGGTGCGCGCGGGACTTGATGGTGTCGATCTTGGAGGCGTGGTCGTAGCATACGAACCGGTCTGGGCGATCGGCATGGGGCAGTCTGCATCTCCGGAGATTGCGCAGTCAATGATGGCGCACATCCGGCAGACTCTAGCTGCTCTTGGCGGCACTGATGCTGCGGACACTGTGCCGCTGCTGTACGGAGGCAGCGTGAATGCCGGCAATATCGCCGGTTACATCGCGCAGCCGGATGTCAGCGGCGCGCTGGTCGGCGGCGCAAGCCTGGACGCGGAGTCTTTCACGGACATCGTGAGCGTCATGGGTGGGGCGTAAGTCGGAACGGGGTAGGGGATGGCGAAGAAGCTGCCGCCGAAAATTCTGGTTATCGTCGGTCCTACTGGCATCGGGAAGAGCGCGTTAGGAATGCGCCTTGCGCGCGACTTCGATGGCGAAATCATCGGGGCAGACAGCAGGCAAGTCTATCGTCAGATGAGCATCGGAACCGCAAAGCCCTCGGACGCCGACCGGGCCGAAATACCACATCACCTCGTTGACATAATCAACCCTGACGAACGATATTCTCTCGCACTCTTCCTTCGAGACGCCAAGCAAGCTATTCACAACACAAAAACCAAGCGCGCACGCCTGCCCATAGTAGTTGGCGGCACAGGGCAGTACATCTGGGGATTGCTCGAAAGCTGGCGTATACCCCAAGTAAAGCCAAACGCAAAAATGCGTGCTTCGCTTGAACGGCGGCTTGAAATGGAAGGCTTGGCAACTCTGTACGACGAGCTGCAGCGGCTTGACGCGGCTGCCGCCGCACGAATTGACCGGCGCAATCCTCGCCGCGTCGTCAGGGCGCTCGAAGTCGCCTTGTCCTCTGCGACGTCAAGAGCAACCGCTTCCACCAACGAACAGCAGCGCGCAACCGAAGATGACGCTGATCGTTCGCGGAAGAATCCGCCGGACTTCGACGCGATGGTGATTGGTGTGACTATGGAACGCGCGGCATTGTATGACCGTATCGACAGCCGAATCGACGCGCAGATGGCAGACGGCTGGCTAGAGGAAGTGCGTCAGTTGCTCGATAGCGGCTACGGCATGCAGCATTCCGCAATGTCCGGGCTGGGCTACGCCGAGCTGATACGGCACCTAGACGGCGAACTCACGCTTGATGAGGCGGTGCAGCGCATTAAGTTTCGGACGCACAAATACGCGCGAAAGCAGTACAACTGGTTTCGTCTTACCGACGATCGAATCCGCTGGCTGGATGCTCCGGTTAGCGATACCGAGTACGCGCGGCTGGCGGACGATGTGCGGGCGTGGCTAGAGAATTGATTGGGATGGAGGGGATGGAGGGAATGGATAAGGATAGTTGATGTGCTACAATTGTTCTCATATTTGGGATTGAATCGTGAGTTGGGGACAGTTCAATGGCAGAGCAACGAGAACATCCGCTGAACCGGCATCTGTTCATCGCCGACAACCTGAATTTGCTGAGGGCGCTGGATAACGAATCCATAGACCTGATTTGCATAGACCCGCCGTTCGCCAAGAACCAGACATTCACGGGCAGCCTGCGCCCGCCGCTGTCGGAGGCGGAGCGGCAGCAGGAACTGGAAACGCTGGCAGGGTGGGGGATTCGCAGCCAGCGCGACGCGGAGAATGCGGGGATAGAGTGGCCGGAGGCGGACAACACGGGGCGGTTCAGCGACATCTGGCGATGGGAGGACGATGTACACGAGGACTGGATAAATCGCATTGAAGGAGATTATCCAGCGTTAGCGAAGTTCATTGACACCGCCCGTACAACCCATAGCGAAGAGAGAGCTGCCTATCTATCTTACATGGCGATACGCATTATTGAGATGCACCGAATACTGAAGCCGACAGGGAGTATGTACCTGCATTGTGACCATTCTGCCAATGCTTATTTGCGGATGACTTTAGACTCGATCTTTGGAATCGACAACTTCCGCAATGAGATTATCTGGTATTACAAGGGAGCGGGAATATCGCCCCGCCGTTGGTCGAGGCGGCACGACTCAATATTCTGGTATTCGAAAGGAGATGATTGGTACTTCAATGCTGACCCTGTTAGAGACGAGTATGCGGAATCAACGAAAGAACGATTCTCTCATTACATTGGGAACGTAAGAGGCGATCGTGACTATGGGCACCAGGAACTCAATCCCAAAGGAAAACACCCCGACGATGTATGGCAGATTAAGATTGTTGCACCTTCAGCTCTGGAGCGTACCGGATATCCTACCCAAAAGCCCGTCACGCTAGGAGAGCGAATCGTTCTATCAAGCAGCAATCCGGGCGATGTGGTGCTGGACTGCTTCGCGGGATGCGCGTATGTGCCGGTGGCGGCAGAGCGCAACGGTCGGCAGTGGATAGCATGCGACATATCGCCGCGCGCGCTGACGGTGCTGCGGCGGCAGTTCGCCAAGTTCAACTACGCGGTGGATGGCACGCAGCAGACCGAGACGCCGCTGCTGAACCCGGAGGCGAACATCATCACGCGCGGTCCGGGTCAACTACCAGACCGCTCAGACGAAGATCCGGTGGAGAGCCAGGACATCAAGGAGCTGCCGCCGAGGAAGTTCAAGGTGCCGGCGAGCATCATACCGGAAGCGGAGATGCTGGAGAAACTGCTGGAGCTGTCGGGGTATATGGCGTGGTGCTGCGGGTACGCGAACCGGATGCCGGATGGGAGCGTAATCAAGACGACTCGCAACTTCCACCTGGACCACATAGATCCGAAGTCGAAGGACGGCAGCAACGACATACAGAACCGCGCGCCTCTTTGCCCGTATCACAACACGCGCAAGAACAACCGGCGGGTGCATCTGGCGGACTACCGGACGGAGATTGCTGACGCCGGGGAGATGATGGTGGATACGATGGGCGAACTCATCAACCTGGCGGAAGCGCACCACAAGGCGATGCAGATGTACGGGCAGGCGTATGCGGCGCGGTATGGGGTGGGTGGGGATTGACGTGGATGGACAGGATGGAGGGGATGGGGATGGCGAAAGGGATACTGACAGATGATTTACAGACCACTCAATGCGAGAGAAATCAGATTTCTTCACAACAGCGAGGCAATGCCTCCATTTGTAGAAGAAAGGAACATAGAGAAGTCTGACATTGACTATGAAGACACCATCTATAGTATGTTGCGTGTCGCACTGTTGAGGTATCAGTCGAATGATACAGTTGCGTCCTTAACCCAAGGGATGATAATGCACGAATCCTTGGGTCCCTTCTCAAATTTGCCTGATACGATTCTCTCTTTGGATTTCAGTGGCAAGCCAATTGCTCAGAACGACCTAGCTAGGTTCATAATATCTCAATTTCGAGACGATAAAGACGGCCATTACTCAGACTCAACTGACAATGAGTTATGGCTGTGTTACAACGATAGTAGCGATAAAGTAAGAAGGAGTCTAATTGCTGCAACGGCAAAGTTGTCGAAGATTCATTTACCTCGCTCGTATAATGACAGCATAACGGAATATCGGGGTGTCATTCCTGTGGGCGAGCCCGTCAATCGAACTATCCCGGTGTACCTCTGGCCGGACGCGTCATTAGACTTGGATGTATTGATTCATCTTACAGGCAAGGAAAAAGCGATGGCCATACATTTGCCTGAAGGGTACAGTCGAGGAACTTGGAGTCGAGACGAAGTTACCCACGAAGTCTTTGAGAAGGCAGTGTTAAGGCAAATGATACAATGGCCAGAAGAGAAACTGCCGGAAGGGATAGAATATGAACCGAATGGTGAAACTACCTTTCCGGACTTTGCGGTTACAAGCTGGGATTTGTTCCCTGAAGCGAATATCGCAATTGAAATAACTAGACTCTTTGACTATCAGGCGAGAATGATCGATACAGTAAGGCATGGAGAACTGGCTGATTCATTTGATCAAAGGTTGAATTCACTTTCTGAGAACTCAAGGTGGAGTGAGAATGAGATTAGAGAGTCAATAGAAAAGGCGATACGACGGAAGGCGGCTAGAGGTGGCCAGTTAAGCACAGATCAGAAGTACATGCTGATTCTCGTATCCAACATCCTGCCTTTGGAAGCAGAGTTTAGGGTGTTTCAAAGCCAAGATTACAGCGCATTCGATTACGTAGTTTTGGCAAACCAGATTGGCGACCTAAACTTTGCCTTTCAGACAATTAAGGAATAGGCAAAGAATGTAGTGTAGGGTTAATGGGGTAATGGGAGACAGAAAATTGAGATTTACGAAGATGCATGGGGCTGGGAATGATTATGTTTATGTAAATGCCCGCGAACAGGAACGGGACTGGCCAGCACTGTCGGTTGCGATGAGCGATAGGCACCTCGGCATCGGCTCGGACGGGCTGATTATCGCGCTGCCGTCGGAGAAGGCAGACCTGCGGATGCGTATGTTCAACGCGGACGGCTCCGAGGGCGAGATGTGCGGCAACGGCATACGCTGCCTCGTCAGCTTCGCCTTCGATAACGGCATCGTACCGACTGATAAATCGCCGGTACGCGTGGAGACAATGGCGGGCGTGCTGGATGTAACGCCGCTGCGAGACGACCGGCAAGGCATGGTCGGCGCGCGCGTCCTAATGGGCGAGCCGCGCCTGAATCCGCCCGATGTGCCGGTTGCTATCGAGGGCATGGACGCGGTTATAGACCATCCGTTGGAAGTCGCCGGACGCGAGTTCCGCATGACCTGCGTATCGATGGGCAATCCTCACGCGGTGGTGTTCATGGACGAGCCGGTTGACGATTTCCCGCTCACTGAGATAGGTCCGATGGTCGAGCATCACCCGCTCTTTCCCGCCCGCGTCAACTTCGAGATAGTGAATGTGCTTGACGGCGGCAAGACTCTCAAGACGCGCGTGTGGGAGCGCGGATCAGGCATCACGATGGCGTGCGGCACCGGAGCGTGCGCGGTGCAGGTGGCGGCGCGGCTGAACGGTCTCGCGGGCGACAGGGCAACAATCGCTCTGCCGGGCGGTGAACTAACGGTGGAGTGGCATGGTAAGGGCGAGGTTGTGATGGAAGGGCCGGTAGCGACCGTGTTCGATGGGGAGTGGTGGGGCTGACATCGATCCAAATTATCAAGCCCCGTTTCGACGGGTTTTCTCTTTGCGATACCGTATGACTGCGCTAGTTCCGCCGTTTCTGCTATCATGTGCCAATCGCTTCGCATAGAAGCATTGATAGCGCATAACACACAAGCAATCAGTTGATGGAGACAGTATGAATTTCGCCAGCCGCATAGACAGGGTGCCGCCGTATCTGTTCGTGGAGATTAGCCGGAAGATAGCCGCGAAGAGAGAGCAGGGGATTGATGTCATCAGCTTCGGCATCGGAGACCCGGACATCCCAACCCCGGACAATGTAATCCAGAAACTTCGAGAGACCGCGCTTGACGGGCCGAATCACCGTTACCCGGAGACGGACGGGCTGCCGGAGTTTAGGCAGGCGGTCGCGGACTGGTATCAGAGCAGGTTCGGCATCTCGGTGCATCCGGACAAGGAAACGCTGCCGCTGATTGGCGCGAAGGAAGGCATCGGACACGCCGCGCTGTGCTTTATCGATGCGGGCGACATCGCCCTGGTGCCGGACCCGGGCTATCCGGTATATTCGGTCGGCACGTGGTTCGCCGGTGGCGAGTGCCACTGGATGCCGCTGCTCGAAGAGAACGGCTGGATGCCGGACCTCGACGCGATTCCGGACGATGTAGCGGACAAGGCAAAGGTCATCTGGCTGAACTATCCGAACAACCCGACCGGCGCGATAGCAGATGCGGACTACTTCGGCAAGGTCGTGGAATTCGCCAAGGCGCACGACATCGCGGTTATGCACGACGCGTCGTACTCCGAGGTCGCCTTCGACGGCTATCATCCTATCAGCTTCCTTGAAACGCCCGGAGCTATGGACGTTGGCGTGGAGTTTCACTCGCTCTCCAAGAGCTACAATATGACCGGCTGGCGGCTCGGCATGGCGGTCGGCAACGAGGAGATTATCAGCGCGCTGATGGTCATCAAGTCGAACCTCGACTCCGGAGTGCCGAACGCGATCCAGTACATGGGAATGGAGGCGATGCAGCTATCGCAGGAAGCAATAGACGAACGCAATACCATTTACGAGCGGCGGCGCGACCGCGTGGTGCAAACATTGCGCGACATCGGGCTGGACGCGATTCCGCCCAAGGCGAGCCTGTATGTGTGGACGCGCATTCCCGAAGGCTTCACATCCGCCGAATTCACCGCGCTGCTGCTGGACGAGGCGGACATCGTGGTTACGCCGGGCAACGGATACGGGCAGTACGGCGAGGGCTACATCCGCCTGTCCTTGACGATTGACGATGCCGATATGGAAAAGGGCTTGGCGAAGCTCGCAGAGTGGCAAATACCGTCGAAAGGGTAGGCTTTTCGTGCTGGCAGAATGGTGCGATTAGGCATGGCGGACTTGTAAATGGGGACTGGTGCAATAGGAGGTGGGATATCGCTAAGCGAATGAAATCAACGCGGCAAAGGCTGGAACGCGCGATACTCGTGGGCGTGGAATTGCGGCGGCGGCGCGGACCGTGGCGGCTGAAAGATTCGCTCGCAGAGCTGGGCGAACTTGCAAGAAGCGCGCGCGCCATCGTCGTGGGCACAGTCTCGCAGCGCATAGACAGACCCACGCAGGTGTATCTGGGCAAGGGCAAGCTTGAAGAGCTGAAGCGCCTCATCTACGCCAAGCACGCAGGCACAGTCATCTGCGACGACGAACTGACGCCCACCCAGCAGCGCAATCTCGAAAACGCGCTGGGTGAATCGGTCAAGGTGATAGACCGCACGGCGCTGATTCTGGACGTGTTCGCGCAGCGGGCGCGCACAAAGGAAGGACGCCTGCAGGTCGAGCTTGCGCAGCACGAGTATTTGCTGCCGCGGCTCGCCGGGCAGTGGACGCATTTAGAGCGCTTGGGCGGCGGCATCGGAACGCGCGGACCGGGTGAAACGCAGATCGAGACCGACCGCAGGCTCGTGCGGCGGCGCATCCTGAAGCTCAAGCGCGACCTTGAGGACGTGCGGCGGCATCGCGCGCGTTATCGAGCGCGGCGCATCGAGATGGAAGTACCGGTGGTCTCCTTGGTTGGCTACACGAACGCCGGCAAGAGTTCGCTGCTGAATCGGCTAACGAAGGCAGATGTGATGGCAGAAAACCTGCTGTTCTCCACGTTGGACCCGATAACGCGGCGCGTGCGCACTCCCGCGGGACGCGACGTGCTGCTGACTGACACAGTGGGCTTCATACAGAAGCTGCCAACGGCGGTAGTCGCGGCGTTCAGGGCAACACTTGAGGAAGTTCAGGAATCCACGCTGGTGATGCATGTGCTGGACATCACGCATCCAAACGCGGCGCAAATGGCAGAAGTCGTCGATAACATCATGGAAGCTCTCGATGTGCTCGACAAGCCGCGCATCATGGCGCTGAACAAAGTCGATCTGCTAGACGAGAGCGCCGACGGCGACACGCTAAGCCGCGCGCTGCAATTCGCCGACGGCGATGTGAAGTGCGTCTTCACATCAGCAGAAACAGGCGCAGGCTTGGAATCGCTGCTGGACGAAATCGACACAGCGCTGGACGCGTTAGAAGTGCCGCAAGAATTGCCGGCGTTCGCCGCCGCCGGCACGGGTAGGGCGTAGTCTGTCAGACTCGCCGCGAGGCACACCGTTGCATTTTGCTACGAAAGACACTCCTACTTCGGAGTGTCTTTCCATTTGCGAATCATTTGCAAGCCGATTTGAGGACGAGGGAATCAACAAGGGATTGCTGGGCGGCACAGGGTAACGCATGAGCGCATATTCGCACTATAAATCTTATGTCAAGTTATGCAATGGGATTCGTCAAGCTACTTTACATAACAGCATTATTGAGCACTTGAGGCGCGTTGCCATCAATCGGACGGCACAGACAGCCTTGATGGATGTCGAATGATAATCACCCCCAAAACGCCTTCACGTCAAAATCGCCGCAGAGCGTCTAATTTGGTTCGCCATGTGTAATCATACATTCAAGCTGGATTTGCAGAAGCCGCCACGGGCTCCGGAAGGCATATCGACCCGGACATAACCTGCAAATCGAGTGGACTCTCATTAAACCCGAGAGGTTCACGTCACATCAAACCGCGAACCTGCCTTGCGCAACAGCCTATGTGATTTGGGCGCCAGATAATAATGAGGCCAAGAATTGAGTGCGCGAGCCTAATTCGCAGAGACTAAATTGCTCCGCGAAGTACCATCGCCTCAGAAACGCCGTAGAGGCTTAGATTCCCCCCGTCAGGTGTAATCCCCCCTCTCTGTACATCGGATCCTGATTTCTGTGAAGCGAAGACGCGACTTGTCGCGCTTCCTCGGCTGACACGCGGCGAAACAGGACTCGTTCATCGAGCGCCAACCGCACAGACATCTCACACGGCCGCGACCCTGATTACACCGGCATTGTGAAGCGCAACAAATATGTTCAGCATCGATTCGCCCGGGAGCTCGGTATCGATTTTCACCTGTTCGAGGCCGGACGCGCCTATATCGAGATTCGCGCCGTTTTCGCATATCAATACAATGCGGCCAAGGAACAGCGCCGATGCCGCGCCGAGCATGCCCATCATCCGGTACATACCGTCTGTGTGGACTTCGCCGCCGAGCACGAGTATCGCCGAGGCGCAGTCCCGCATCGCTGCCGATACTTCCTGCGATACCAAGAGACCGGCTTGCGCGTCCGTCGGTTGTGGGCTGACGCAGCGTATGCTGAATTCTCCAAGCATCGAGATGATGCGATCGGCAGCCTCGGAGTCGCCCACGCTGCCTACGAAAATGCGGTTTTCGCTGTTCGCAGACGATGCCGGCCGGAGTGCGGCAGCTTGATGGTCAGTGTCGGTAAGATAGGCCGGTGGCGGTTCGCTTGCCAGCCTAGGTTGCTCACTTGCGGCTCGTGAATTTATGGGATCTAAGACCGGCGGAATAGGCAAGCTAACGACGTACTGCCCGTCAGTTTCCGATACGATGCCCGCGAATTCGCCGTTGTCCAGAAGGATTGCGAGGCACTCTTGCGTCAATTCTACTTGCACTCCAAGATCGCGCCGTAGGATGTTCTCCAAGTATTCATTTGCCGGAAGGCCCCTACCTTCAAATAATTCGTAGAAACTGCGGAAGATCTTCGGCGCCGTCGCGGCGGCAATCATGGCATTCGTGCGTTCCGGCTCTTGCCTTGACGCTACTATGGTCTCGCCCAAGTCTGTGAGATGTATGTCCGCGTCGTTGTACCCGCCTTCAGTTAGACCGTATGCGGCGGAGGCGTTCAGACGCATCGTGAAAGCGCTGCTCTTGGGCGTCGTGCCAAGCGCGCTCGCAAGCATTTCTCTTTCGAAGGCAAGCCCGGCGTTGACTTCGTATATCGCGCGCGGCACGCTGAGCGCGTCTCGCAGCGTGTAATTCGGATACGGCCTGACCAATCTTGTGCGCCTGCTCTCGGGTGCCTGCGTCATTGGTGATCCTCCGATTCATCAATGTGGAAATCACTGAAATATGGACTGATAACGCTGAATATATCGAATATCAGCCTTCGGGTCAAGTAGTGTTGGAGTTATTTGGAAAAGGAATGATAGCCATAATAGGCGTGTAAAGCGGTCATTTTTGAATGTTGAAAAGCAGGACATTGTATTCAACATCAATTCACCTGCGAGTGAAGAGGCGTAACTGATTCGCTTGAGTGAGTCAGTCAAGGCTGTGATGCCCTTCTCAAATTTCGCCCCTTCCGTAGCTGAGCCCAGCGACTTCACCGCGCCCCCATTAGGTCCACAGAAATATATGCCAATTTAATGGTGGGAATGTAAGGGTTATGCGTGCGTGTTAGAATGGTGGGATACAACGCGAACTACGAGAAGGACGACACAGGGTGAGAACAATTGCCTTATAGTTTCAGTTTCAGGCGTTTGGGCATTGCGGCGATTGGCGTGGCGCTGCTCGCGAGTACGGCTGCTGCCTGCCAGACGGATACGAGCAGCGAGACGGAAAACGCGGCGCCTTTGGATGCGACTTCCGCCCCCGCAAGCGAAAGCTCCCCAACTTCAGCGGCATCACCGCAAACCGCGGCGCCTGACCCTACGCCTACGAGCACGCCTGAACCGTACGCATCAAACGACGGCGGCACATCGGCGGCGCAAGAAATGCCGACCAGAGCTCCGCGCGATTCTGCCGCTCTGGACGCTCCCCTATTCCCGGCGGTGATCCCGCAAGACATGCCGCTCGAAGTGCCGGAAGGTGTCCCGGAAGAATTGGCGATCGTCTGGCAGGTTTGGTCGATGCTCGCGGCTGAGCATGTCGATCGCGGCACATTCGATCCGGAGGTCTTCACCGAAGCGTCGATCCGAGGCATGCTCATGGCACTGGACGACCCGCACACAAACTATGTACGGCCCGATGTATTCGGCATGGAAAGCGAGGACATTCGCGGGCGCTTCGAAGGCATTGGCGCGCATGTGTCCATGAACGCTGACGGGCGGCTGGTCGTGGTCGCGCCGATTGCGAACAGCCCGGCAGAACGCGCGGGCATCCGGCCCGGCGACACCATCCTCGAAGTGGACGGCGAGAGCATCGAGGGCATAAGCCTGATTGAGGCGGTGTCGAAGATTCGCGGACCGCGCGGCAGCATAGTGCGGCTGCTGGTCCAGCACATCGGCGATGTCGAGCGTGTTGTCATCGAGGTCGAACGCGGCGTAATCCCCTTGCAGAGTGTCGTGATGCGCAGCGATCCGGGCGCTCGGATTGCGCACATCCGCCTGACAAACTTCTACGAAGACACCGCGGACACGCTGACCGAGACCATCCGCAACACAATGGCAGCGGGCACTGAAGGCATCGTGCTCGACTTGCGCGATAATCCTGGCGGGCTGCTGAACTCGGTCGTCGATGTTACGAGCCTATTCCTTGAAGGCGGGCTGCTTATCCTCTACGAAGTGGACGGCGATGGCAACCGCAAGGACTGGATTGTGCGGCAGAACGACGATGTGCTCGAGCAGGTGCCGATGGTACTGCTGGCGAATCAGTTCAGCGCGAGCGCGAGCGAGATCCTCGTCGGCGCGCTGCAGGACCACGACCGCGCCACTGTCATCGGAAGAAAGACCTTCGGTAAGGGCAGTGTCAGTGTCCTACGACAGTTGGACAACGGTGGCGGCCTTTTCATCACCTTCGCCCGCTGGTTCACACCGGACGGACGGCTGATCGACCGCAATGGACTGGAACCGGACATCGAAATCCTGCACGGCGACGCGCAGGAGGAAGACATCAGGCAGCTCGAAAGGGCGATTGAGAAGCTCGAGGCAGAACTCGAACAGTCTGCGCCAACTGCATTGAGGCCGGCGGCATGAGCAAGAAGAATAAGGTACAGCAGAAGCAGAGCGGCACCGTCGTCAACAATCGCAGGGCGCGTCGCAACTACGAGGTCTTGGACAGCGTGGAAGCCGGGCTGGTACTCACCGGCACGGAAATCAAGGCGATCCGCGAAGGGCGCGTGAACCTTAGCGATGCTTACGGCAAGCCGGAGGGCGGCGAGCTGTGGCTGATGAACATGCATATCGCGCAGTACTCGGCAGGCTCGAGCAACAACCACGAGCCGACTAGGCCGCGCAAGTTGCTGCTGCACAAGGACGAGATAATCCGCCTTTCGCGCCAGGTGTCAGAGCGCGGGCTGACACTGGTGCCAATGCGTCTGTACATCCGGCGGCATCGCGCGAAGGTGGAGCTCGCTGTTGCGCGTGGGCGCAAGCTGTACGACAAGCGCCGCGCGATGATTGACCGCGAACGCGAACGCGAGGCGCTGCAAGCAGTACGACGATAGCACGTCCTCTACCCTGCCGCCTCCACATCCGGACGGCGGTGTCGCATCTTTCATCAGTGCGCCTAAGCGAGTAGGCACGAGATGTGACATATCAGCATAATGCGCACATATAAGCACAAAGTATTTTCTACTCCATGAAATGAAAGAGCGCCGATTAACGTCGGCGCTCACTTCTTGCTTTTTTAGCGTCCCGTATGACCGGGCGAATTTTCTATTAGCCTACCCGCTTCACTTCCAGAGTCTCGCCGGGAGCCAGGGCGACCCGCCTGACGATGATGTCCAGCTTCAGCAGCCAGTAACCCAGCGTTGCCTTGCTGACTCCGAGGTAATCGGCTGTGGCGGACAGGCCGTTCTCCGTTACCAACTCCGGCAAGAGCTTCTCCAGGGGCTGATTGAACTTCTCTTCGACTGCCAGCATCTTCTTGGTCTTGCGCCTCATCGGTGTCCTCCTGTGTGGCTACTCTAATCTTTATCAAACCTATTGAACACATACTAGCGTCAAACCACGCATAGGGTCAATGCGTTTTTCTACACTTTTCTTTGATTTTCTTGCAATTTCTTTTGCTATCAAGTTTATTCAAGGCTTTTCAACAAGTTTCCGGTCAATTTAACCCCCTTCCGCGATGTAGTGTAGAATCTAATGCATAGGGATGATGACCGCCGGGACACTAGTACAAGGAGAGATTCCCGTGATCCGAGAGACACTAACGCAGGTGAGGCGCAATCATGCGCTCGAGCACGCCACCGTTTCGCTTATGCTGGAAGAAGGCGTGCGCGGTCCGCTTGGCGGCTATTCCCTGCCTTGGGGATTCTTCATAGTCGGCAATTTGTCCACAGAGCAGCTGGAGCGCATCGTGGAGACGGCGCGGAGCAGCCTGAGTGCGGGTAATAGCGAGATGGCAATATCGCCGCATTGCGGGACGAATATCGCGCTGGCGGCGCTGCTCTCCGGCGTCCTGTCTAGGCTGGCGTTAGGCAGAAGCAAGCAACTCAGGTGGAAGCGCCTGCCTCTCGTGTTCGGCGCGGTTGTGGTGGGCATGCTGTTGAGCCGGCCCCTAGGCAATGCGGTGCAGCGGCACTTCACCACCCTACCCGACATCGGCGCGCTCGAAGTTGTGAGCATTCGCAAGGCTTGGCCCGGCGATCAGCCTCGCTTGCACCGCGTCATCACGCGAATGCCGTAGCCGCGCGTCCGCTCCATGTGCATGAGATATGCCGGCGCCCTTATTGGCATTGCTTGACCGAACATATATGCATTGGCTACACTTGATTGCACAGCCTCTCGGCGCGTCCCTGTAGCTCAGTTGGATAGAGCGGCTGCCTTCTAAGCAGCGGGTCGCGGGTTCGAATCCTGCCAGGGACGCCACACAATTCTCCGCCCACAGCATTACCTATAACCATATGGTTACCATTTCAATTGCAGGCGCACTTCTTACCATTGCCGCTTCCACCTTTGCAATATGACTATAGCGACGATACCAATACAGGCATTGCATGACAATTACATATTACCATAGCACTCTAGGTGGGCGCTGGCACAATTGTCATAGTAAAATATGACATTATAGTGCTCACACTCAGAGTATGTGTCCCATCGGCGCCCTGTGAGATGAACAACTACTCATTCAGCACCACCAAAACTGCTGCATCAGCGAAATTGGCGTATCTCCCCCCGCCAGTCGCGAAAATAGCCCGTCTCCAGATCGCGCGCAGAGGGCTTATTTGGGGCACCGATGGGTAAATGTACCTGAGCTTACCCTGCTTTACGATCGGCCAGCACATCTACAATCATTCTCCAATACTACACAGCAACGGATTTTCTGAACTCGTGCGGATACATCCTGTCGATACCTTACCAATCGACGGCTCGCGGCTCGTCGAGATTACTTCGCGTTTTGATTTAGTTTCGGCACTGCCATAGTGTCAGGCATCCGCGAGCAATTTATAGTTTGACAAATCACATTTTGCAGCGCCGGTCGTCGTTGGAAATCTTGGCGCGCCGCGCCGCCTCTTGGTTGCTAGTCGATTCATATAGGTTTCCGCACTATTAAGATGCGCCAAACCAATGAGCATCGCCGAGCGCGACCCTATCCGCCGTTGGAGCTATTCCGCCAGTACAGGCGTCTAACCACTCCCCTACCCTATTTTATGCTTTGTACAAAATAATTATTATACTTTTACAACCCAATCACCCATTCATCCCATTGACGCCGGGATCATTCCAATTGGACATCCCCTTCCCTAACTCACTTCCCTGATTCCTTTACAGAGCCGAAGCGCACCTGTGAGTAGGACAATCTAGCCGCGACACGGAAAGAAATTTCGGCGAGTCTTCGCCTGCTGTGTTATATTTGTCGCAGCATGACGGTGCACACTCTGTAACGCATTGGCAATATGAAGGTGCCAAGCAAGGAGAGACGGATGGCTACTGAAAGCTTCTCGGCAGAACTGCGGCAGGAAGCCTTGCCTATTTGGGAGGCGATTTTCGAGCACCCGTTTCTCGCGGAGATTCAAGCGGCGACGTTGCCGATGGAAAAGTTCCGCTACTATGTCGAGCAGGACTACCACTATCTCGCCGGATTCGGGCAGGTCGTGGCGACCGCGCTGTCGAAGGCACCCGATTCGGCGACACTCCGCAGACTCACGCGGCGCATTACCACGCCGGTGGAACGTCTGCTGCACGGCAAGATGTTCGATCTTCTGGAAATGACGGAAGCCGAAGCTGAAGCTGTCGCGCTGTCGCCGACAAACTTGGCTTACATCAACCACATGCAAACGGCGGCATCGGCTGGTGGCGTTGGCGAGGCGGCGGCGGCGTTGCTGCCCTGCCCATGGACTTACCACGAAATCGGTCAGCTGATTGATGTACCGGATCACCCAGTATTCACCTACTGGGCAGCGCCTTATCGCGACGGGCTGCTTGAAGAAAGCACTGCGGCGTGGCGCGAGCTTGTGGACGAATTCGCGGCGAAATCAGGTCCGGCGGTGCGCGAGGCGATGCGCAGCGCGTTCATCACCAGCTCGCGCTATGAGTTCATGTTTTGGACTATGGCGTATCGGATGGAAGACTGGCCCGTGTAACAGGCTGACAAAATCAACCGTATGGCGACTGACAACGGAAAAAGAAACCACGCGGCGCGACCGCGACAGGCGAATTGACACAGAGCGAGGGAGACGAAGATGAGTCCCAGAATGTACGCGGGTCAGGTGAACGCGCCCGACTTTCCTGCCGGGCTGGAATGGATGAACATCGACAAGCCGCTGACCATGGCGGACCTGCGCGGCAAGGTGGTCGTGCTAGACTTTTGGACATACTGCTGAATCAACTGCATGCATGTATTTCCGCAGTTGCGGAAACTAGAAGAGAAGTACGCGGACGAGATGATTGTCGTGGGCGTACATTCGGCGAAGTTCGCCGCCGAGAAGGACTATGAGAATGTTCGCAAGGCGGTGCTACGCTACGAGATTGAGCATCCCGTCGTCAACGACAAAGACTTCGAGGTATGGTCGCAGTACGGCGCGCGCGCCTGGCCCACGCTTATGTTCATCGACCCGGAAGGTAAAGTGCTGGGCAAGCACGAAGGCGAGTTCGCAGTCGCTGACTTGGACAGCCTGCTTTCGAAAATGATAGCCGAGTACGACAACAACCAGCTCGTCAACCGCACGCCCATCACGCTGAAGCTCGAAAAGGATAAGGAGTGGGAGCGCCCGCTGTCATTCCCCGGCAAGGTACTTGCGGACGAACGGTCGGACAGGCTGTTCATAGCAGACTCCAATCACAACCGCATCGTGGTTACGGATTTGCGCGGAAATGCGCTCTATGTCGTCGGCAGCGGCAAGCAAGGGCTGCGCGACGGCGCATTCGACGAGGCGCAATTCCACGATCCGCAGGGCATGGCACTTGGGGGAGATACACTGTTTGTCGCCGACACGAAGAATCACGCAATACGCGCAGTTGACCTAGCAAATCAAAGCGTAAGAACCGTCGCCGGCACCGGCGAGCAGGCAAGATCGTTCCACCGCGGCGGCAACGCGCGCTTCGTACAGCTGCGTTCGCCATGGGATGTCGTGCTCGAAGGCGATAGCCTCTACATCGCTATGGCAGGCTTTCACCAAATATGGCGCTATGACCTGAACACGCAGGAAGTTTCGGCATTCGCTGGCAACGGACGCGAGCGCATCGTGGATGGACAGCTCGCCAACGCGGAACTAGCGCAGCCGAGCGGCATCGTCAGCGACGGCGAGAAATTATACTTCACAGACAGCGAAACAAGCGCAGTGCGGTCAGCGGACTTAAACACAAACGGCTCCGTCAACACCATTGTCGGCCTGCATCTGTTCGAGTTCGGGGATGTGGACGGCATCGGAGATGAGGTGCGCCTGCAGCATCCCATCGGCATCGAGCTGCACGATGGCGTGCTGTACATCGCCGACACGTACAACAACAAAATCAAGCGCATCTACCCGGCAACGCGCGGCGCGACATCGTTCATCGGCGTCAACACTCCTGGCCACGAAGACGGCGCGGGTGTATTCGCGCAGTTCCACGAGCCTGCCGGCATCAGCGTGGCGCGTGGCAAGCTCTACATCGCCGATACCAACAACCACGCCGTCAGAGTCGCCGACCTAAACACACAAGAGGTCAGCACACTGGAGATTAGCGGGCTGTAGCACCGGCAAGCCCCAGATGTAACGGAGAATAGAATGCCCAACCGCCTAGCTAACGAAACCAGCCCGTACCTGTTGCAGCACGCCAACAATCCTGTGGACTGGTATCCTTGGGGCGATGAGGCGCTGGAACGCGCGCGCGTGGAGGACAAGCCAATCCTGCTGAGCGTGGGATATTCCGCGTGCCACTGGTGCCATGTGATGGAACGCGAGTCGTTTGAGAACGCGGACATCGCGGCGCAAATGAACGACAGATTCGTCAGCGTCAAGGTTGACCGCGAGGAGCGACCGGACATCGACTCCATCTACATGACGGCAGTGCAGGCGATGACCGGACATGGCGGCTGGCCTATGACCGTCTTCCTGACTCCGGACGGTAAGCCATTCTACGGCGGCACATACTTCCCGCCTGAAGACCGGGGCGGCATGCCGAGCTTCCCGCGCGTCCTTGAGGCTATTTCGGACGCATACCGCAACAATCGCAGCGACATAATGCAGAACACTGAGCATCTGCTAGAACGCATGCGGCAGATGGCGGCGGTCGGGCAGCAGGGCTTTGAGCCGCTGACGGACGAAGTTATGCGTCTGGCGATGCGCAAGGCGGCAAGCGACTTTGACGACAGGCACGGCGGCTTCGGATTACAGCCAAAGTTCCCCCAGCCGATGACCTACGAATTCCTGCTACGCCACTACCTACGAACCGAAGACGCGGACGCGCTGCACATGGTCGAGCTGACACTGCAACGCATGGCGATGGCTGGCATCTACGACCAGATTGGCGGCGGATTTCACCGCTATTCTACGGACAACTTCTGGCTCGTACCGCACTTCGAGAAGATGCTCTACGATAACGCCCTGCTCGTCAGGCTCTACCTACATGCCTACCAGATAACCGGCAATCCGATGTACCGGCGCATCGTAGAGGAAACTCTGGAGTACATTCGGCGCGAAATGACATCACCGGAAGGTGGGTTCTACTCGGCGCAGGACGCGGACAGCGAGGGCGTTGAGGGCAAGTTTTTCATCTGGCTGCCCCAGGAAATCGAAGACGCGCTCGGCGAGGAAGACGGCGACATAGTCTGTCGCTACTACGGCGTTACGCCGCACGGCAACTTCGAAGGGCGAAACATCTTGCGCGTGGCGATGGATGCCGCCAATCTCTCGCGTGACGAAGGGCTGTCTGCCGCCGAGTTTAGCGAACTGCTGACTCGATCGCGCGACAAACTGCTTGAAGTGCGCAACCGACGAATCGCGCCGGGCCTTGACGACAAGATTCTGACATCGTGGAACGGGTTGACGCTGGCGGCTTTCGCAGAAGCGGCGGCAGTGCTAGGACGCGACGACTACGCCGACATCGCAGAGCACAGCGCAGAGTTTCTACTGGCGAATCTGCTGCACGACGGCAGACTCCTCCGCACATACAAGGACGGTACGGCCAAGCTGAACGGCTATCTCGAAGACTACGCCTTCCTGATAGATGGCTTGCTCGCGCTGCACGAGGTTAACTTCAGTCGGGAAACACTGGACGCCGCCATCACTCTGGGCAACGATATGATCGAGCTATTCTGGGATACGGCAAGCGGGCAGTTTTTCGACACGGGACACGACCACGAGCAACTTGTCGTGCGTCCGAAAGACCTGACCGACAACGCGATCCCTTGCGGTAGTTCTATGGCGGTATCGGTGCTGCTGCGGCTTGCTGTGATTAGCGGAGACGGCGATATGGAACGACGCGCGTCCGAGGCGCTGCGATCCGTTCGGCAGCTGATGATGACATTCCCCACTGCGGCTGGAACATGGCTAGGCGCGCTGGACTTCTATTTGTCGCGCCCGAAGGAAGTAGCGATAATCGGCGGTCGCGATGATGCGGAGACAGGTTCACTGCTCGCCGAAGTATATCGCAACTATGTGCCAAACCGCATCCTGCTATGCGCAAGCGAAGGTGACGACGACACCGGGTTACCGCTGCTCACCGAAAGGCGCAAGATCGACGGCAAGGCGACCGCGTATGTGTGCGAAAACTATGTATGTCAGCTGCCCGTAACCGATCCGCAGGCGTTCGCAAGGCTGCTAGTTGAATGATACATATAGCACTGCGGTCTCACATAATGTACATCTGCCATCACCCCCGAAAGGCGCTACAACCTTGACCGACGCAACGGATATTGTCATCCGAGTCGATAACCTCACGAAGCACTACGGCGAGTTACGCGCGGTTGACGGCGTATCATTCGACGTGCGGCGCGGCGAGGTGCTCGGCATTCTGGGGCCCAATGGCGCGGGCAAGACAACCACTCTGGAGTGCATCGAAGGTCTAACCGAGCCTACATCAGGCGCTACAACCGTGCTTGGCATAGACACGCAGCGCGAACCCCAAAAGGTCAAAGAGCGCATCGGCGTGCAGCTTCAGGCATCGGCATACTTCGACCACCTCACACTCAAAGAGATACTCGACCTGTTCGGCATGTTCTACAATCGTAAAATCGCCACCCTTGAACTGCTTAAACAAGTCAATCTGGCAGACAGAGCGAACACCACCGTCAACAAGCTTTCAGGCGGGCAGCAGCAGCGATTCAGCATCGCCGCTACGCTGGTCAACGATCCGGAAGTGGTGTTCCTCGACGAACCCACCACAGGCCTCGACCCCCGCGCGCGCCGCAGTCTCTGGAATTTCGTCCAGTCTATAAACTCCACAGGGTGCACCGTCGTGCTGACAACACACTACATGGAAGAGGCAGAGTACTTGTGCGACCGCATCGCCATTATGGACAGGGGCAAGATAGTCGCCTTGGACACCCCCGATAACTTGGTGCGTTCCCTGCCCGTTCCCTACCGGATAAGGGTCGGCGAAGAATGCAAAGAACGCATAGTGGAGCTGCACGAACTGGCGGGTGTGAAAGAGGCGCTGGCTGACGAAAACGGTGCGCGTCTGATGTCCACGGACGCATCCATGACCGTGCCTGCCCTGATGAATTGGGCAACTAAATCAGGCGTGAATCTGACGCATCTCGAAGTTGTTCCATCCAATCTTGAGGATGTGTTTCTGTCCATCACGGGACGGGCGCTAACGGAGTGATTCGCTTTACGACATGCTGCTTTACCATCTCACAATCGCCAACCTGAAGATGCTCGCGCGAGACAGACAGGCGTTATTCTGGGCGCTAGCGTTTCCACTCTTGTTCGTCGTCGTGTTCGGGCTCTTCTTCAGAGATACCGAATCAGCGCAGACCCTAGCGGTCATAGACTACTCGCAGGATGGAATGTCGGCGCAGATAATCGAAAATCTGGAGCAGGTGGACGGTCTAGTTATCGTCAGGCGAGACAACGAATTGCAGGCGCGCCAAGATATTGGCGAAGGCGATCTGAGACACCTGCTAATCATACCGGAAAATCTCGCGGCAACCGTTACGGACGACCCACCCGCACAAATCTGGCTGCTCTACGATGATTCAGACCCGCTCAGCGGTATTGTAGTGGGTGTGGTGTCGAGTTTCGTCGACCGCGCCAATCTGCGTATGGCGGAAGCCCCTACCCGCCTAGAACTCGCACCGCAGGGCGTATCCAGCCGCAGCATAGACTACATCGACTTCCTGATTCCCGGCCTTGCAATATGGGGAGTGATGAATTTCTCCATCATTGGGGTTGCCACATCTATGGCGGCGTATCGGGAAAAACGCATCCTGATACGGATACTCGCCACGCCGTTGAGGGTACGCGTGTTCTTTGCGGCGCGTGTGCTGTCCGCGCTGGTCTTGTCCGTCATTCAGGCGGCGATAATCCTCGCCACCGGCTGGCTGTTGTTCGGCGTCGCGGTTGAAGGCAACCTTTTGCACATCGCGTTGCTGGTCGCTCTGGGCAACATCGTGTTCCTCAACATAGGCTTCGTGGTCGGCGCGTTCTCCAAGACCGTATCGGCGGCAAGCGGTCTTGGCAATGCCGTCGGACTGCCCTTGATGTTCATGTCCGGCGTGTTTTTCCCTGTGGAAAATCTGCCCACAATTTTGCGTATTATCGTCGAGTACCTGCCGCTTGCGCCCATCGTTTCAATGGTCAGAGGCGTAGTCTTGCACTCCGCCGCCTTCTGGGAGTTTCCGCTGGAACTCGCCATCTTGTGCGGCTGGATAGTCATGTCCGCTGTCGCCGCAATACGCACATTCAAGTTTAGGTAGGGCTACGACAGGACAGCAGCAATCGCAGTCAAGGGCAAACAAATCACACAGAGTCCACATATAGGGATGCGGTGGAAGTGAAGGTTTTCATCAAGGTGCTGACAACTGCCGCCAACGCCCCTCCTAAATCAAGATAACTTTCACGCCCAATCCCTACGCCGCCTATCTATCGCAACGCCAGAGGTGGCAGGTCGCGATTCGTTTGCAACAGTATTGCCAATCCATTATCATTCTGTGTTGTCCACAAGCACATAGCAAGCGGAGCGAGAAATGGCGACAACGGACTATGCAAGCATCGAAGTCATCCGGCAGTTGCAAGCAATCGTCGGCGACGATTATGTCGTCTATAAGCCTGAAGACCTGATCGTTTACGAGTACGACGGCTCCGCGGACAAGGCGATGCCGTCCATCGTGGTCGTGCCGGAAGATGCGGAGCAAGTCTCGGCGGTCGTAAAGGTTGCGCGAGAGAACGAAGTCCCCATCGTACCTAGAGGCGCGGGCACCGGACTGAGCGGCGGCGCGGTCGCTCAGGTCGGCGGCATTGTAATCTCGCTCACACGCATGACGCGCATCCTTGAAGTGGATGTGGAAAACCGCATCGCAGTCGTTGAACCGGGCGTCATCAACTTGCACCTGACCGAGTATGTGTCGCAGTACGGCTTGTGTTACGCGCCTGACCCGTCCAGCCAAAAGGCTTGCACCATCGGCGGCAATGTCGCGGAGAACTCAGGCGGACCGCACTGCCTTGCTTATGGCGTAACCACAAACCACGTGCTGGGCATGGAAGTCGTGATGGCAGACGGCTCGCTTCAATGGGTCGGCGGACGCACACGCGAGACACCGGGGTACGACCTGCGCGGCATCCTCATCGGCTCCGAAGGTACGCTGGCTATCGTTACGAAGGTCATCGTGCGATTGCTGCGCCAGCCTGAAGCGGTCAAGACGCTGCTCGCGGTGTTCCGCGATGTGAGTGAGGCGAGCGCCGCAGTATCCGGTATCATCGGCGCAGGCATCGTTCCCGCCGCCATCGAGATGATGGACGCCCTCTGCATCCAAGCGGTAGAGCCTGCCGTGAATGCGGGCTACCCGGAGGATGCCGGCGCAGTGCTGCTAGTGGAAGTCGAGGGCTTGCACGAGTCTGTGGAGGAAGAGGTGGAGGAAATTGAGAATGTGTGCAACGAATTCGGCCCGATAGAGATTCGGACAGCGACAAGTCAGGAAGCGCGCGACCGGCTCTGGGCAGGACGCAAAGGCGTGCTGGGCGCGTTGGGACGGCTCGCACCGAACTATCTGCTGGTGGACGGCACAGTGCCGCGAACTAAGCTGGTCGAAGTGCTTTCGCAAATTCGGCAGCTGTCGCAGGACAGCGGCTATCCCATCGCTAACCTGCTGCACGCCGGCGACGGCAACCTGCACCCGTCAGTTCTGTTCGACGAGCGCAAGCCGGGTGATACGGATAAGGCGCTCGCGCTCGGCGGCGAGATACTGCGGATGTGCGTGGATGCGGGTGGCGTTCTGACCGGCGAGCACGGCATCGGGCTGGAAAAGCAGGAATACATGGACTTCATGTTCACTGACGACGACATGGAGGCGATGGCACGACTTAAGCCCGCGTTCGACACGCGCGATATGCTCAACCCGGCGAAGATATTCCCCACCGGCGCGTCCTGCGGAGAAGTGGCGGGCCACCACAGCCACTGGCACGGCGCGATAGCCCGCGTCGGCGCGGATGCTTGGATATAGACTTCGATGGCAAGTAATCTTGATCGCATCGCTGAGCTGCTCGGGGCGGCGTATGTCCGGGACGGCATAGATTCGGATGCGGTGGATGGCATTATTCCTCAAGTCGTTGCTTCGCCTCGCAGTGCAGACGCGCTAAGCCAACTGCTCGCTTTCGCCAACATCGAAGGCTTAGCAGTCGCACCACGCGGCGGTGGCACGCAAATGGCGATGGGCAATCGCGTGCGGCGTCTCGACGTTGTTGCGGACATGACCGAGATGGACGCCGTAGTGGAGCATAATTCTGCAGACTTGACCTTAGTCGTGCAGGCGGGAATCACCCTCTCAGCACTGCGCAATGCATTGGTGGAAGATAGGCAGATTCTGCCAATGGACGCTCCTCTGCCCAATAAAGCGACGATTGGAGGAACGCTGGCCGCGGGCGTCAGCGGTCCGCTGAAGTGGCAGTACGGAAGCGCGCGCGACCTCGTCATTGGCATGAAGGCAGTGCAAGCGGACGGCAGGCATGTGAAGAGCGGCGGCAATGTGGTCAAGAATGTCAGCGGTTACGATATGGCGCGACTGCACGTCGGCGGGCTGGGCACGCTTGGCGTCATCACGGAAGTATCCTTCAAGCTCACTCCAATGCCGCGCCGAGAGTCAACGCTGCTGGCGCAATTCAACACCGTTGCCGATTGCATGAGCGCGGCGCTGAGCATATTCAACAGCGGCGTAATGCCAATCGCTCTCACCGCGTTCAACCGCGCGGCTGCAACTGGCATGGCGATGGACGACTACACGGACGCCGCGAGTAGCAACGCATACACGCTCGCAGTCAGGCTTGGCAGCAGACCGCGCACATTGAGGCGCATGGAAAGCGAGGCTCTGTCAGTCATCGAAAAGCGGGCGCAAGTGGCGCATACGGAATCGATTGGCGCTGAATCAAGCGCGCTCTGGGCAACACTCGCAGATTTCGGGCATGCCGATGGCGAAGCGCCTGCGCTGTCTGCGCGCATCGCCGTATTGCCGACCGATGTCGCGGATGCGATGGACGCTCTCGAACGAATCGGCGACGCGGCAATCGCGACGCATCCCGGCTATGGTATGATAAACGCGCACTGGTTCGACACGAACGCCGATCTGACCGCGCATGTGCGGAACGCGCGACAGGCGATACACGAACTCGGCGGATCGCTGATAGTCGAGCGCGCGCCGCTTGCGGTTAAAGACGGCATCGATGTCTGGGACTACACTGGCGCTTCCATCAAAGTGATGCGGCGCCTGAAGGCGCAGTACGACGGCAACGGCATACTCAATCCGAACAGGTTCACTGGAGGAATCTGAATGGCAACCGCCCCTCAGAAGCCCCAATCGGAAGATGGAATATCCCTGTTTTCCGGACCTGACGCGCCGCAAGAGTCCGAACTGTACAAGTGCGTCCACTGCGGCTTCTGTCTCCAAGCCTGCCCCACTTACGTCGAAACCGGCTTGGAGGCGGAATCGCCGCGCGGACGCCTTGCTCTGATGAAGGCGGTCAACGAAGGTCGAATCGGCATAACGGACACGGTGATGCGCCACTGGGACCTGTGCATCCAATGCCGCGCTTGCGAGGTCGCCTGTCCGTCTGGCGTGCCGTACGGCAACCTTATCGAAGCCACCATGCAGCAGGTCGCAGATCGCAGAAAGCCCGGCTTCGTCAACGGCAAAATCGCGTCATTCGCGCTGAACAAGTTACTGCCCAATCAGCGCATGCTGTCGATGGTCATTGGCAGCATGCGACTCTACCAGCGACTCGGCATGCAGTCGGTGATGCGCAAGAGCGGCTTGCTGAAGCTGCTGCCCGGCAACATGGGCGATTTGGAAGAATCCATGCCGTCGCTGCCGTCCGAAGTCTTCAAGGCGCGCGGTCAGGTTTATCATGCGCAGGGCGAATTCAGAGCGCGTGTCGCATTGCTTGCCGGTTGCGTTATGCCGCTGGTGCACGGACCCGAGATGAACGCCGTGGTGCGCGTCCTTACTCGAAACGGCTGCGATGTGGTCGTGACGAAGGGACAAGGCTGTTGCGGCGCGATAAACTCGCACGTGGGCGATCTCGAAGTAACACGAGAACTTGCGCGGCTCAACATCGACGCTTTCTTGGCGGAAGATGTGGATCATATCGTGGTGGCGTCGGCGGGCTGCGGTTCTCGCATGAAAGAATACGGGCATCTACTCAGAAACGACCCCGACTACGCCGACAAAGCGGAAGCATTGAGCGCAAAGGTAAAGGACATCCACGAATTGCTTGCAGCGCTGCCGATAGTGCCACCGAAGGGACACCTGCCCTATCGCGTAACCTACCAGGACTCCTGCCACCTGTCGAACGCGCAGCGCGTAACTGCCCCGCCAAGGCAACTACTCAACGCTATTCCTGGCATCGAGTTCGTCGAGCTGTCCAACGCGGACAAGTGCTGCGGCGCGGGCGGCACATACACAATCACCGAGCGCGATTTTTCGATGCGGATACTCGACACGAAGATGCGCGCCGTTCGTGAAACTAGGGCAAACGTCATCGCAACCGCGAATCCGGGCTGCCTGATGCAGATGCAATTCGGCGCGCAGCGAGACGGCATGGAAGTGCAAGTCAAATACATTACCGACCTGCTAGACGAATCATACAGCAAAGAGTAGTCAGTCGTCCGCCGTCGGCGCTGAACAGAGCCTGAAAATAGCAAATTTCAAATTATTACTGACTCCACTCTGTTCGCTTACAACTGAAAACTATCAACTGAAGACAAAACACAAGGAGAATTAACGCTATGGATATGGGACTCAACGGGAAGGTCGCGCTCGTAACCGGCGGCAGCGACGGTATTGGCAAGGGCACGGCGACTTCGCTCTGCGCGGAAGGCGCGAGCGTGGTCATTTGCGCGCGCCGGCAAGAAGTGCTGGACGCAGCAGCGGAAGAAATTCGCGCGGCGACAGGCGGCGAAGTTACGCCAATACGAGCGGACGTGACCAGTGACGAGGATGTGGACAACCTGTTCAACGCCATCGTGGAAAAGTACGGCAGGCTGGATATTCTGGTGAACAACGCCGGCACATCTGCGGCGAACCTGTTCGAGAATGTCTCCGACGAAGTATGGCGATATGACCTTGAGCTAAAGCTCTTCGGCGCAATCCGCTGCTCCAACAAGGCGATTCCGCTGATGAAGGCGCAGGGCGGCGGTCGCATCGTGAATATCACGACGCCCGGCGGCAAGGCGCCGACGGCAGGGTCGGTGCCGACATCGGTCAGCCGCGCGGCGGGCATCGCGCTCACGAAGGAAATGTCAAAGGACTACGCCGGCGACAACATCCTCGTGAACACGGTATGCATCGGTCTTATCAAGGCAGGGCAGCACGAACGGCGCTGGGAATCCGCTCGCGAGGAAAACTCCGACCTCACACTTGAAGCGTACTACGAAGATATGGGCAAGCGCGTCCCAATCGGGCGCGTTGGCGAAGCGCGAGAGGCGGGCGACCTCGTGACTTTCCTGGTGTCCGACCGCGCCGCCTACATCACAGGCGTAGCGGTCAACATCGACGGCGGCACATCGCCAGTCGTGTAGCGGATTTTGCGATTCAAGCAAAATACGAAGGGGCGTACCCAAATACGCCCCTTTATCGTTTATCATAACGCCTTATCCCTGAGCAACTCGTCCGCCCAGTCCGCTTCCGCATCCGACAGCGCCGGTTCGGCATCGGCGGCGTAGTTCAGTGCCAGGTCATAGCCTGCGCTGTCATATATCCCCGGATGCTTGTTGCTCGACGACAGAACCTCTATGGCAGTTGTCAGATAATCGCTTCCAACCTCACGCACCTCCAAGTAGCCTTCGCGTACCTCTTCCGGCAGCGGAAATCTTACAGCGACAGCGCTATCTCCGGCATCTTCAGCTACGATTAACGGCGAATGGTCAGAAGCGTCGCCATTGCCGGACGCACCCAGTACAGACACATACGGCATCCTGAACGAACTCTTTTCGTCAGGTTCGCTGAGATATACGCGCTGCTCTATCCTGACATAATAGCGCGGACGGACTTTCGCCGCTAAGTCGTCTCTGATCGCTACGATTAGCCCGTTCTGAACATCAGGCCATATAGAGGTCTTCTCCAAATTTGGATCCATCCCCGGAAACGGTGAAGGCCTGACAATCCCCCTATTTCTCGCAGCTCCTATACACTGCCCCGCTGCCCACGCTGGCGTAAGGCATGGTCGGCGAGGACTAGCGCCATCATGGACTCCACGATTGGCACGGCGCGCGGCAGAACGCACGGATCATGTCTGCCCCTGCCTTGAAGTGTAACTTCATTGCCGTCCACATCGACGGTGTCTTGCTCGCGCATTATGGTCGCAGTGGGCTTAAATGCGGCGCGAATCACGATGTCCTCGCCGTTGCTAATGCCGCCCTGTATGCCACCCGAATTGTTCGTGCGTGTGCGGATGCGACCACTATCGTTATAAAACGGATCGTTGTGCTGCGAGCCGGTAAGCGTCGTACCACCGAATCCGGAGCCTACCTCAAAGCCCTTGCATGCGGGCATAGACAGCACCGACTTGGCGAGGTCCGCTTCGAGCTTGTCAAAGACCGGCTCGCCCAAGCCAACGGGCACACCGCGCGCAACGCATTCCACGACGCCGCCCAGCGAATCGCCGTCTTTGCGCGCTTGCTTGATGCGCTCAATCATTTGCACCGCCATGTCCTGGTCCGGGCAGCGCGCGATGTTCGATTCTACATCTTCCAGCGTTACCGTGGACGAGTCAACATCGGCGTGCAGCTTCCAGACCTGCTTGACATACCCGACGATTTCGACTCCAAATTCGCGCGCGAGTATCTTCTTCGCGATTGCGCCTGCCGCAACGCGACCTATCGTCTCGCGGGCGCTGGCACGACCGCCGCCCTTCCAGTTGCGTATGCCGTACTTGGCATCGTAGCTATAATCGGCGTGCGACGGGCGATAGACACGACGCATGTGGTCGTAGTCTTTGCTGCGCGCGTCGCCGTTCCATACGCCAATCAGAATTGGTGTTCCGAGCGTTTCGCCCTCGAACACGCCGGAGAGTATCTCGGCGCGGTCGCCTTCCTTGCGCTGCGTGGAGATTTCGCTCTGACCGGGACGTCTGCGGTCTAGTTCCTTCTGTATTTCCTCTACCTCAAGCGGCAGTCGCGGCGGGCAACCGTCAACCGTTACACCGATTGCGTCGCCGTGCGATTCGCCCCAAGTCGTGATTCTGAACAGGTGCCCGAGTGTGTTTGCCATTTCACTATTCCTCAAATGTGCTGTCCGTCAGAGCAGATAGCCAATTCAAAATACTGTGTAAGTCGCGTACATCGTAACATTAGCGGCGGCGATTGTGGTAGAATGTTCGTAACATCGTTTGGAAACACGGGTCTGGGTTGAACACCTGTGAGCGCCTGCCGCTAGTCGGATGAGCGCTGCTTGCAGCCCAGGCCCCTTTTCTTTGCCGTTCTCGTCGTGATCGAATGATGCCTATAGGCCCCATCCTAACCGCCCACTTGAGAGTGAAAGGACGGGTGGGTCCGAAATCATCCAATCGCTGCTTGTATCCGCATTCGCTTGCGCCGTCATCCCATTGGGTATAGACTTGCGGGCATGTCTGACGCCTCCGATGTTCCCGCGAGACGGCAACCCGCTGTAGCAGCAGCGCGGTCTGCCCCTCCCCAGCCTTCCACGATACCGACAAGTAATTCCCCGCCCCCAAGAACCACGACGAGTTTGGGACGCCGCGCGCCTCCACGCTCGGACTGGCGGTCGACCTTCGATTCGCTCCGCAACCGTAATTTCCTGTATCTGTGGCTGGGCATGCTTGTGATGATGGGTGGCATGCAGATGCAGATGATTGCGCGCGGCTATCTCGCGTACGAACTTACATCATCGCCGTTCTTGTTGGGTGTGGTGAACTCAGGGTTTGCAGTACCGCTGCTCGCGCTGTCGCTATTCGGCGGGGCGTTTGCGGATCGACTAGAGCGCAAGTACATCATACAGTTCGGACAGGGAATGTCCGCGGCGCTGGCCATCATCATCGGCGTCGCCATACATTTCGATGTGATTACTTGGTTTCACCTGTGGATTGCGTCCATCATTCAAGGCGCGCTGTTTTCCTTCCTGATGCCCGCGCGACAGGCGATTATCCCGCAACTCGTTGGGCAGGAACGCTTGTCGAACGCGATGGCGCTCAATGCCGCCGCAATGAGCGCGACGACGCTCGCTGCGCCGGCGCTCGCCGGCTGGGCGTACGCCTACCTCGGCGCCTACAATGTCTATTACATCATAGCGGGGCTGGCAGTCATCGCGTTCGCGCTTACCGGGCTGATACCGCGCGCAGGCACAGGTGCCGGACGCCGTCCCGCGCCGATGATTGGCGACATCATCGACGGACTGGTCTATATCAAGCGCAGCCCGCTGGTGCTGATACTGCTCCTGATGGGACTGGCGACCGCGCTTCTCGCCATGCCTTTCCGCTTCCTGATGCCGATATTCATCGTGGATGTGTACCGCATGGGACCGGAGGCGATGGGACTGCTGGTCACGATAATGGGCGGCGGCTCGCTGGTGGGTTCGCTGTTCATCGCATCGCTGGGCAAGAGCGGGCGCGGGATGCTGCTGTTAGTCGGCAGCTTCATATCGGGCGTAACACTGCTGCTAGTGGCGGTCATTCCCAACTATGTCATTGCCGCCGTTCTGATGCTACCACTTGGACTCGGCGATGCGGGACGGCGCACGCTGAACCAGTCGCTGATAATGGAAGAGGTAGAGGACAGGGATCGCGGTCGAGTGATGAGCGTGTTCATGCTGAACTTCGGACTGATGCCGCTGGGCGTGCTGCCCGCAGGCACGGCAGCCGAGTACATCGGCGGTCAGGCGGTGGTCGGTATTCTAGCCGTGCTGCTGCTAGGCGTTACAACGCTCATACTGGTCACGCAAAAGCGGCTGCGCGAGATGGCGTAACAGTTTTCAGTGAACAGTTATCAGTTGTCAGTCTAGAACTCATCTCACAAATAGTCTCGCCGCTCAAAATCGCGTTAAGTCTGTTTGTGAATGAAACGGATTTATATCTAAATCTCGTTCGCCCTGAGCCTGTCTGAGCGCAGTTGAAGGGCAAGGTTCGCGGACTTGGTTAGTTATGAGATATCTTCTAATTAGGTAGATTAAGTCCGCCGATGGACGCAACCAATAACTAACGGCTGGCAACTGAAAACTACTTACAGGTATCGGTCTTCAGATGGACGATGAACGGCCCTGAGACTATTTTGGACGGGAATACGAGCGCCTCCAGCTCTTCCGGCGAGTCCGCGACATTCAGCGTGTAAATCCAATTGTCTCGTGTCGCAACGGGTTCGGCAGCTTCGACCGAGTTCAGCAGGCTGGAGATGATTGTCGTGCTCTTGCCCCCGCAGATATTCAACACCTCGCGCTCTATCAGGGCGCGCGCCTCCGGTTCTGAGAGTTCGGTAGATACATTCGGCAGGCAGGCGATAAGCCCAAATGCCGCCAAGACCGCAATCAGTAGAGTTCGCTTCATTAATTCACTCTCACGCGCTGTAAAATGGAGTTTCCTCGCGGCAGATTCGCTCTAAGGCGTTCGCGGCAGGCGCGAAAAGCGAAGAAGAACACTTGAATACCGTAGCAGGTTTGCCGATATTAAACAATTGATTTTCAGCGTAACTTACGAACACAGCCCCGCGACAAATGCAGTCGCGAGGCTGCGCAAGTTTTGAATTACGGTTCGTCTAAGCTGCTCTGCGGAACTACTTGGCGTTCGCCGCCTGCATTTCCACAGCGACCTTTTCGACCTCTACGACGCTATCTGCGAGCACCGCGGGGTTAAGCCGAGCGGCGTGATCGCTGTATCCGGCGCGCTCCAGCATAGACGCCAGCTTGCCGCCCTTGAAGAGGTTCAGCGTCCACTCCAACGAGTCCGGCGTGGCGGTCATGTCGAGGTACAGACGCTGGTTCTTCGCGCGCGGTCCATAGTGATAGTGCGGCGCGCGCTCGAAGCAGTCGAATGTGAGCAGCTCGTACTCTTCGCTGCCGAGATCGCCCAGCACATGTATCGCCACACCACGATCATTGGCGAGTTCTCGGAACTCAATGCCGAATCGCACGGGCCCAGCCTCGATTATGACATCGCCGCGGTCGTGCACCACCGTTCGCCTGCCGTCAACCGCCATCTGCCTCGCCGTCGATTCGGTCTCGGCGAGCGCGTCTTGCAAGCTGTCCATGTCGATGCTGTCCGCAAGCTCGTCATAGCCCGCGCGGCGCACCATCTCCGGCAGGTGTGTGTTGAGCTGATTCAGCGTCCAGTCTAGCGAGTCGCCTTCAGTCGTCTTGTCCAGCATAAGGCGCGTGTTGCGCTTTTCCGGACCGTAGTGGTAGTGCGGCTCGTGGTCGAAGCAGTCAAAGCGCAGCAGCTCGACTTCCTCGCCGTCCACATCGCCGAGCGCATGGAGGCACACGCCCTGATCGTTGAGCAGGTCGCGGTATTCCAGCCCAAATTTGATATTGCCGTCTCCGATGATTACATCGCCTCGCTCTCGTGCCATAGCGAACCCTCCCTTTCAGAGATTATTGTGCATTTGCGTGGATTATACCCCCAAGTTCAATCGCGCGCAAACGAGGGCTATTCCAACGATAGCGTTTCCATTCAGGTAGTTTGAATAAAAGCCCGTTCGCGAGAACTCGGCGCACGTGGTTCGCCCTTCGGCAAGCTCAGGACTCTCACCACGAACGGCGGTAAAACGCTCTTGAATACCTAACGGCAGTAAACGCTATCGTGCGATATGTGTCAGCCTTCTTGGGACTGGGCTGATATGGATGGAGGGGATGGACAGGATTTCTAGGGGCTGCGGTTGTTGATGGGGATGGTTAGCTTGGGAGTGGGGATTTGGGCTGCTGCGGTGTGGGACGATCGGGCGGTCGCCCCTACGAGGTTGTAGCGGGCCAGATTGCCGTCGAGTGTTCCCTGCTCGTCTTCGGGGTCGGGGTCGTTGGGGCCACAGGTGGCGAATGCCATTGCGTCTTCGGGGTTCTTGCCTTCGGTGATGTATCGGTTGTAGGCGTTGTACCTGTCTTCGGCTTCTTGCGCTGCCTCTTCGTCGCCGGACT